>NZ_JBGOSN010000060.1:0-21380 GCF_046335115.1 Paracoccus sp. P2
AACCGCTTCAATGCACTCGGCACCGCCGAGATCGTCCGCGGGGTCCGAACATGAAGGGAGAAGGGGAAGTCACGCCTCAGTCCGACTTTCTGAAAATAATGCCGTCGCCATCGGTCGATGCTGAAACGCTCGGTCCTGCCCGAGGACATTGCCGAGGCCGCCTATTTCCTTGCCAGCGACCTTTCCGCGAAATCGACCGGCAATATCCTGAACGTGGACGCCGGCAACGTCCAGGCTTTCACCCGGTGACGACCATGATCGAGAAAACCGTGATCGAGGCGGAAAACGCCGCCCGCGAGGCCGATCTGCAGGCCGATTACCAGGCCCTTGGCGCCCGCCTGGCGCGCCGGAGCGTCGATATCGAGGCGTTGACCGCCCGCGCCATGTCCTTCGGCGTCGCCATCCCCAGCTGGGGGACCGGCACCGGCGGCACCCGCTTCGCCCGGTTTCCGGGCGAGGGCGAGCCGCGCGGCATCATGGACCGGCTGGACGATTGCGGCACCATCCACCAGCTCACCGCCGCCACGCCGCGGGTCAGCCTGCATATCCCCTGGGACAGGGAAGACCCGTCGCTGCTGCGCGAAAAGGCCGAGGAGGTCGGGCTGGGCTTCGACGCCATGAACTCGAACACCTTCCAGGACCAGCCCGGGCAGGCGCGCAGCTACAAGTTCGGCTCGCTCTCGCATACCGACCCGGAGACGCGCCGGCAGGCGGTCGAACACAACCTGGAATGCATCGAGATCGGCCGGGCCATCGGATCCAGGGCGCTGACCGTCTGGATCGGCGACGGCTCGAACTTTCCCGGCCAGACCTCGCTGTCGCGGCAGTTCGACCGCTATCTCGACTCGATGAAGGCGATCTATGCCGGGTTGCCCGAGGACTGGCGGATCTTTTCCGAGCACAAGATCTATGAGCCGGCCTTCTATTCGACCGTGGTGCAGGACTGGGGCACCAGCCTGATGACCGCGCAGGAGCTGGGCCCGCAGGCGCAATGCCTGGTGGACCTGGGCCATCACGCCCCGAACGTCAATATCGAGATGATCGTGGCGCGGCTGGTGCGGGCCGGCAAGCTGGGCGGCTTCCATTTCAACGACAGCAAATATGGCGACGACGACCTGGACAGCGGCACCATCGAGCCCTTCCGCCTGTTCCTGGTCTTCAACGAACTGGTCGAGCTGGAGGACACGCCCGGCCTCGACCTGGCCCATATGATCGACCAGAGCCACAATGTCACCGATCCGATCGAAAGCCTGATCGTCTCGGCCGGCGAGATCCAGCGCGCCTTCGTGCAGGCTTCGCTGGTCGACCGCGCGGCGCTGGAGGGCTTCCGGGCGGAAAACGATGCGCTGATGGCGGCGGCGACGCTGCGCGCGGCCTTCCGCACCGATGTCGAGCCGATCCTGCAGATGGCACGGCTGCGCGCCGGCGCGGCCATCGATCCGGTCGCGACCTTCCGCGCCTCGCGCTATCGCCACCGCGTTGCCGCAAAGAGGCCCCGGACACAATTCGGCGGCGGAGGTATCGTCTGAATCAGGGGCAGCGAACACGCTGTTTCGGCCAGCCGGACATCATCGCTGGCCCAAGGGCGGCAAGGCCATGTGCGGTGATCGCCCCACACGGGCCCTGTCGCCCAAGCCTTATCCGGGGACGCATCTGGTCTGGCAGGATAAGAGGCGCGACAGTCCCGACCTGCAGGACCGGAGACGGGCGAGCCAGCCGCAGGCCACGCCCTCTCGGCGAAGCGATCCGGGATCGCCGCAAATTCGCAAACAGGACCGGAAGCGAAAACCCGTAAAGGGCGCTGGTAGGGGTGGTCGGACTCGAACCGACACTTCTTGCGAAACCTGATTTTGAGTCAGGCGCGTCTACCATTCCGCCACACCCCCGTGGCGCCCTTTTCCTGGCCGGTGCGGCGCGGCGCGGCGGAACGGCACGACCTTCTGCAAAGGCGATGCTTTCCCGCCGCTGGACGCTTGGAATCCAAAACACCCGCTGCGCCCGGCACTCGGCCATCTCTGCGTTCCGCCTAAGGCGCAACGTAGGGTTTTGCAAGCCCCGACTTAGGCCTGGCCCAGCTTTGCCAGCCGCGCCTCGCGCAGCTGGGCGAAGTCGTCGCCGGCATGGTAGGACGAGCGCGTCAGCGGCGTGGCCGAGACCATCAGGAAGCCCTTACCATAGGCGGCTTTCTCGTAGCCCTTGAACTCCTCGGGGGTGACGAATCGGTCCACCCGGTGGTGCTTGGGTGTCGGCTGCAGATATTGCCCGATGGTGATGAAGTCCACGTCCGCGGCACGCATGTCGTCCATCACCTGCAGGACGCCCTGGCGATCCTCGCCCAGGCCGACCATGATGCCCGATTTGGTGAACATGGCAGGGTCGAGTTCCTTGACCCGCTGCAACAGCCGCAGGCTGTGGAAATAGCGCGCGCCGGGCCGGACGGTCGGGTAAAGGCCGGGCACGGTTTCAAGGTTGTGGTTGAACACGTCGGGCCGCGCCTCGACCACCGCCTCCAGCGCGCCGGGCTTCGACTTCAGGAAATCGGGTGTCAGCACCTCGATGGTCGAGCCGGGCGAGCGGTGGCGGATGGCGCGAATGGTCTGGGCGAAATGCTCGGCCCCGCCATCGTCCAGGTCGTCGCGGTCCACCGAGGTGATGACCACATGCTTCAGCCCCAGCTTCTGCACGGCATGGGCGACGCGGCCCGGCTCGAACACGTCGAGCGCGTCCGGCTTGCCGGTCATCACGTTGCAGAAGGAACAGCCGCGGGTGCAGATCTCGCCCATGATCATCATGGTGGCGTGGCCCTGGCTCCAGCATTCGCCGACATTGGGGCAGCCGGCCTCTTCGCAGACCGTGGACAGGCGGTTGTTGCGCAGGATGTCGCGGGTGTCCTTGTAGCCCTGGCTGGTCGGCGCCTTCACGCGGATCCAGTCCGGCTTTTTCGGCTGCGGCTGGTCGGGGCGATGGGCTTTCTCGGGGTGGCGCAGAACCGGGGGCATATCCGCCATATCGGCATCCTTTGCTGGGAGTCGGCCGAACTTACGGGTTTTTCGGGTCTTGATCAACGCCCATGCAGGGTGCATCTATGCCCCTTCGATGCTGCGCCGCGGCATCGACCGAAGGGAGGAGCGGATGATGAAAGGACCAATGATGAAACAAGGCGATCTGCTTCCCGAAGTGACCTTCCAGACCCGCGTGCGCGACGAATCCGTCGGCGGCGACAACCCCTATCGCTGGCAGGCGATGACCACCGCGGATTACTTCAAGGGCAAGCGCGTGGTGCTGTTCTCGCTGCCCGGCGCCTTCACGCCGACCTGCTCGACCTATCAGCTGCCGGGGTTCGAGAAGGCGGCCGACGAGATGGCCGAGCTGGGCATCGACGCGATCTATTGCATGTCGGTCAACGACAGTTTCGTGATGAACCAATGGGCCAAGGCGCAGAATCTGCAAAACGTCAAGGTGATCCCGGACGGCTCGGGCGAGTTCACCAAAAAGGTCGGCATGCTGGTGCGCAAGGACAACCTGGGCTTCGGCGCCCGCAGCTGGCGCTATGCCGCCATCGTCGAGGACGGCCGCATCCAGGCCTGGTTCGAGGAGCCCGGCCGGATGGACGATTGCCCCGAGGATCCCTATGGCGCCACCGCGCCCGAGGCGGTGCTGGACTGGCTGCGCGCCAATCCCGCCAAGGCCGCGGCCTGATCCGGGGCCGGCGACGATGCGAAAAGGGCGCCGCCGGGCGCCCTTTTTCATGGCCGTCCATGACCATGCCCGATCGTCAGCCGATCAGCGGTGCGCCCGAGCCATAGGTCTCGCGATAGTGGCGTTCCAGCCGCATCAGGCCCAGGCGCAGCACGATCTTGCCCGAGCGCGCCGACCAGCCCAGCCGCCGCTCGGTCATCTCGATGCCCTCCAGAAAGCAGCAGACCCGCAGGCACAGGTCGCCCATGCCGGGGCCCAACTCGCGCAGCGCAGCGGCGACGCGGTTGCGCGCCCCTTCCGAACCGCCGCCATGGCCGGACGAGACGCGCGAGACATCGACGCCGGCGGTCAGGAAGCGATCCCAGTTCTGGGTGACGCGCGGCCCCATCTGCGCCAGTTCGAAATCCTCGCGCAGCCGTTCGCCGGCCGCGACCAGGTCCGGCGCCAGAAAGGGCCGCCCATCCGGCTCGCGCCGCCGCGCCAGCATCAAGAGCGGGCTTTCGGCGATATTGACGCGGGCACGGCGGCGTCGGCCATCCTCGGGGTCGGTGATCTCGCGCTCGTCCCATTGCCGGTGCCGGTCGGCATGGCGGAAGCCGGCCGCGTCCTCGGCGCAGCCCTGGGCCGGGGAAGCGACCGGGGCCGCCAGCACGAAATCCTCGCCCCGCGGCAGGGCGCCGCCGCGCCGGGCGGCCAGGATCGCCCGCAGCGCCTCGCGCCCCTGGGCCGAGAGGGCATAGCGGTCGATCCTGCCCTGGCCCAAGAGCTGCACCCAGCCGCGCATCGCCATATGCTCGGCCAGTTCGCGGTCGAGGATGGCGGTGCGGATCTCGTCGCGCACGACGATGGCCTTGTCCATGCCGCCGGCCACCACCATCTGCGCCCCCGGCTCGGCCAGGCGTCGCAGGATGCGGGTGATCTGCTTGCGGCCCGCCAGCCCCGGATCGGCCGGACCCGCCCCCGCGCCCCTGCCCTTGCCCGCAACGCGCTCGACCGCGCGATCGACCAGCGGATCGTCGCGCCGCGCCTCGAAGCGCCGGATGCGGCGCAGGATGGTCGAGGCATGGCAGCCCGTCTCGCGGGCCAGCGAACGGATCGATTCCCCGCCCTCGACATGGCGCAGGTAAAGCTTGAGATCGCCGTCCTCGGCCTGCGGGACAAGCGCGGTTTCGGGCTGATTGCCGTCCGTGGGCCCGACGCCGGCCGGCAGGGCGGCAATCAGGGCGTCCGGCGCGAAATCTCCCGTCAAAATCGTCATGGTCATTCCTTCGCTTCCTGCAGACGAGCGGGCAGAGGCTCGCCGGTGGGTTGTTTCCCGCCCCGGTCCGGCACAGCGGGACCAAGGCAAGATGCGGCAGTATTTGCTAAGAATTCCTAACGATTCCTTGCTGCGGCGCGCGCAGCACGGGCGGGTGGCGCAACACACGCCATGGTTGCAAATAATTCCCCCGGCCTCGACCGGAAAGGGAAACCGCCATGACGATGATGAGCAATGTGATCGCCTTTCAGCCGCGTCCCGGACAGCCGCATCTGCGCCGCCCCCGACTGCTGGTGCGGGCCGCCAGGGCTGGCCAGGCCGGCTGGCGCCGCAGCCGCGACCTGCACCGGGTGCTGAAATGCGAGACGCCGCCGCCCGCCGGCAAGGCGCTGTCGCG
Source organism: Paracoccus sp. P2 (assembly GCF_046335115.1). NCBI lineage: Bacteria > Pseudomonadati > Pseudomonadota > Alphaproteobacteria > Rhodobacterales > Paracoccaceae > Paracoccus > Paracoccus sp. P2. Next base: position 5,355 of record NZ_JBGOSN010000060.1, read on the forward strand.
GCTTCTGGCCGAAGAGGAGCGGCTTGACCTGTTCCGCCGCAGCGGCCAGGCCGGCTACGACATGCACCGTCACATCCTGCTGCTGATCGCCATCCTGGCCGAGACGGCCGAGGCCGCGCCCCGCCCGGTGCCGAACCCGGTCACTTGCCCCTGAACAGAGACCCCAGCACCCCGCGCACCAGCGCCTGCCCGGTCCTGGTGCCCAGTTGCCGGGCCAGGCTCTTGCCGAAGGTCACGGCGATCGAATCGCTGTTCGAACGGCGGGCACGGGGCTTGGGCTCGGCCGGAATCCGCAGGCCGGGGTCATAGCGGCGCGCGCGGGTATATTCGCGGTCCATCTGCCACAGATCGTCATCCGCCCCCTTGGCCCCGGCCCCGGCGCTGTCCGCGGCCACCGCCTCGGCGCGTTTCGCCAGGATCTCGGCCGCCGATTCGCGATCCAACGCCCGGCCGTATTTCAGCGCCATGGGCGAGGCCGCATTGATCGCCGCGCGCTCGGCATCCGAAATCGGACCAAGCTGCGACAGCGGCGGGCGAATCAAGGTGCGCTGCACGATGCCCGGCACGCCCTTGGCCTCCAGAAGCGAGGTAACCGCCTCGCCGGTGCCGACGGCCTGGATCGCCTCGGCGGTGTCGAAATCGGGATTGGGGCGATAGTTCTGCGCCGCCAGCCGCAGCGCCTTCTGGTCCTTGGCGGTGAATGCGCGCAGCGCATGCTGGACCCGGTTGCCCAATTGTCCCAGCACCGAATCCGGCAGGTCGGCCGGGTTCTGGCTGATGAACCACAGGCTGACCCCCTTGGAGCGGATCAGCCGCGCCACCTGTTCGATCTTGTCCACCAGCGCCGGGGGGGCGCCGTCGAACAAGAGATGCGCCTCGTCGAAGAAGAAGGCGATGCGGGGCTTGTCCGGGTCGCCCACCTCGGGCAATTGCTCGAAAAGCTCGGACATCAGCCACAGCAGGAAGGTGGCATAGAGCCGCGGCGCGTTCATCAGCCGCTCGGCCGACAGGATGTTGACCATGCCCTTGCCCGAGGCATCAAGCCGCATCATGTCGGCCAGTTCCAGCGCCGGCTCGCCGAACAGCCGGTCGCCGCCCTCGTTCTCCAGCACCATCAGCGCGCGCTGGATCGCGCCGACCGAGGCGGTCGAGACATTGCCGTATTTCAGCGCCAGTTCCTTGGCGTTCTGGCCGACCCAGACCAGCATGGCCTGCAAGTCCTTCATGTCCAGCAGCGCCAGCCCCTGCTCGTCGGCGACGCGGAAGGCGATGTTCATCACCCCTTCCTGCGCATCGGTCAGCCCCATGAGCCGCGACAGCAGCAAGGGCCCCATCTCGGCCGGGGTGGTGCGGACCGGGTGGCCGCGCTCGCCCCAGATGTCCCAGAAGGTGACGGGAAAATCCTGGTAGTCCAGCGCCATCCCGATGGTTTCGCTGCGGGCCTGGAAGGCCTCGTGCAGCTTGCCACCGGGATCGCCGGGCCTGGCGATGCCGGCGAGGTCTCCTTTGACATCCGCCATGAAGACCGGCACGCCAGCACGCGAAAACGATTCGGCCAGGGTTTGCAGCGTCACGGTCTTACCGGTTCCGGTGGCGCCGGCGATCAGCCCGTGGCGGTTGGCATATTTCAGCAGCAGCTTTTGCGGCTCGGCATGGCCAGCCCCGCCGCCCCCCACGAAGACCGTTCCGGTGTCCAGATCGACGATGCCTGTCATGTTTCCTCCACGGATCGGCAAAAAAGCGCAAGGCTCGGACGAAAGGACAATACAATCGTAAGGATTTTGTGCCAGTCTGTTCCTTGCCGGACCCCGCATCGGCGGATGGCCGGCTTCCTCCCTGTTGGACTGCCGCGCCTTCGGGCGCGGCATTTTTTCGCCCGGGCTGCCTGCAATCCGGTCAGATCGCGACGCGATCGCGCCGATGTCATATTTGACCTTTAGGACAGTTGACGGCTTGTCTTGCTGCATCTAGCCTTCCGCGCAATGATGACCGGCCAGTCCGGCAGGGAAGGAAAGCCATGGGGATCCGGGGCAGCGATCTTGCGCCCCGGATCCTCGTGTGTTGCGGCCTCGGGATGGACCCGCGCCTTCACGCCAACGCAAAGGTGACGCAGCGCGATGCGATCCGCCCTGACAAGGCGCGATGCCCATGTTAGGACCGGGGCCGATGCATGGACCAAAGGAAGAGAACATGGTCAACAGGACATCCGCGGCACTGGTTGCCGCCCTTGTTGCACTGGCGGGCAGCACCGCCGGCGTGATGGCACAGGACGCCAGCACCCAGCCCCCGGCCCAGCCGACCGCCGAAGCCCCCGCTGCCGAAGCGCCTGCCACCGAGCCCCCCGCGGCCGAGGCTCCCGCAGCAGAGGCGCAGACCGCCGACGCCCCCGCTGCCGAGACCGCCGGCAACGGCGAGCCCCAGGTCGGCCAGCCCTATGCCAGGTCCACCCATGGCGACTGGACGCTGCGCTGCATGAAGACGGAGGACGGCAAGGATCCCTGCGAGCTTTACCAGCTGCTCAGGGATGACAAGGATTCGCCGGTGGCCGAGGCTTCGGTCATCCCGATGACCGGCAACGTCCAGGCCGTGATCACCTTCATCGCGCCCCTGGAAACCGATCTTCAGGCCGGCGTGGGCCTGCAGGTCGATGCGGGCAAGGAATCGCGCTATCCCTTCCTGCTTTGCGCGCAGGTCGGCTGCGTCTCGCGCGTCGGCCTGGCCGAGGCCGACCTGGCCCCGCTCAAGCGCGGCAAGGCCGCCAGCCTGTCGCTTCTGCCCTTCGGCGCGCCGGAAGACCAGATGGTCAAGCTGCCGCTGTCGCTGACCGGCTTCACCGCCGGCATGAACGCGCTGACCGAGGCCAGCAAGGGCCTTGCTGCCGCCCCCGCCCCTGCCCCTGCCGAGGCGCCCAAGCAGCAGTAAGCCGCAGCGAAAAGGGGCGCCGCAGGGCGCCCCGAGCAAGCGGGCCGGGTCACTCCCGGCCCTTCTTCATGCTGCGTGTCACCCGACCGGAAGGGCGACGAAGCGCGGCTCGCCGGCACGGCGCACCATGACCAGGATGGACTTGCGCCCGGCATCGCGCGCCTCCTTGATGCGCGCCTCCAGATCGGCCAGCGTGGCGACCGGATGCTGGCCGGCCTCGGTGATGACGTCGCCCGCGGCCAGCCCCTTGTCGGCGGCGGCCCCGGTCGGCTCGACCGATTGCACCACCAGCCCCTGCATGTCGCGCGACACCCCCAGTTCGGCGGCGATCTCCGGCGTCAGCGGCGCCAGCGTCATGCCCATCAGGTCGCTGGCCGATGCCTCGGCGCTGTCCACCCTGCCGCCGCCGGTGCCCTCGGCCAGTTCGCGCCGGCCCAGCGTCACCTTCAGCTCAACGGGCTTGCCGTCGCGCTGCACCACGACCTCGACCGCCTCGCCCACCGGCGCATCGGCCACCCGGCGCACCAGGTCGCGCGGATCCTCGACCGCGCCGCCGGCAAAGCGGGTGATGACGTCGCCCGCCTTCATGCCGGCATCGGCGGCGGGGCCGGCGGGAACATCCGTGACCATGGCGCCCTTGGCCTCGGCCAGACCCAGCGATTCGGCGATGTCTTCGGTCACCGGCTGGATCTTGACGCCCAGCCAGCCGCGCCGGGTTTCGCCATATTCCTCGAGTTGCTCGACCACCTTGCTGACCACGTTCGAGGCCATCGAGAAGCCGATGCCGATCGAGCCGCCGTTGGGCGACAGGATCGCGGTGTTCACCCCGATCACCTCGCCGTCCATGTTGAACAGCGGCCCGCCCGAGTTGCCGCGGTTGATCGCCGCATCGGTCTGGATGAAATCGTCATAGGTGCCCGAAAGCGCGCGGTTGCGGGCCGAGACGATCCCGGTCGAGGCCGAGAAGCCCTGCCCCAGCGGGTTGCCGAGCGCCAGAACCCAGTCGCCCACCCGCGCCCGGTCGCTGTCGCCGAACTTGACGAAGGGCAAGGCATCGCTGCTTTCCACCTTCAGCACGGCGATATCGGTCTTGTCATCCTTGCCGATCACCTTGGCCGGCAGCCGCTTGCCGGAAAAGAACTCGATCTCGATCGCATCGGCGCCGTCGATGACATGGTTGTTGGTCACGATCAGCCCGTCGGGAGAGATGACGAAGCCCGATCCCAGCGCGTTCGAGCGCTGCTCGCGCTGCGGCCCGCGCTGGAAGGGATTGCCCTCGCCCGGAGGGAAGCCGGGAAAGCCGAATTCGCGAAACAGGTCGCTGAACGGGCTGCCCTCGGGCAGTTGCGGCCCGCGCACCAAGGGCGTCGAGACCGTCGAGGTGGTGGTGATGTTGACCACGGCGGGGCTGACCTTTTCGACCAGGTCGGCAAAGCTTTCGGGCATGACCTGCTGCTGGCGGGCCTGGCTGTCGGGCGCGGTCAGCGGCTGGTTGTTGTTCGCGGCCTCCTGCGCTGCATCGGCGCCGGGGACCGCCGGTTCTTGCGCGATGGCCGGCGTCAGCGCCATCAGCAGCGCAAGCCCCGAGGCGGTCAGGAAATGGCGGGAAGAGGGTCTGTTCATCTGGATTGTCTCCTTCCATGCCCGGGCGGCGCTACCCGGTCTCCTGGCAATATGCTCATGTTCAAGGGGATTTTCGAGCCCGTTGCAAATGAACCACGCTCGCAAAGGATGAACTGATCGTGACTTGCAGGCAATGCCGGGCGCAGGCCTCGGGCCATAAAAAAGTTCCGCATCCCAGGGGACGCGGAACAGGTTTCATCGCAGCGATGATCTTCAGTGCAGCGCCGCCGCCTTTCCCGCGCAAATCAGCGTGACCAGGGTCGAGGCGCCGCGCATCTCGATGCCGGCCACGTCCATCGGCCGGCGATCCATGTCGCCGCCCAGGATCTCGACCCGGCCCGCGCCGTAAAAGGCCGCATCCAGCAAGGGCAGCACCGCGTCGCCCCGCAGCTCGGCCTCGACCCCGCCGGGGATCGGGTGGATGGCGGCGGGGGTGATGCGCCTGGCGCCGACGATCAGTTCCATGTCCTGCCTTTCGTCCTGGTCGGGGCCCGGCCGCACGCTGCGCCCGGACCCGGATCGCCTCAGCTGCAACCGCTGGTCGCGCCGCAGGTGTTGCACTTCATGCAGGTGCCGTTCCTGACCAGCGTGTAATTGCCGCATTCGCCGCAGGGATCGCCCTCGTAGCCCTGCATCCGCGCCTTGGCGCGCGCATCCATGGCCACGACGCCGACCGCCGTCGCCGCCTCGACCGTCGAAACCGCCGCGACCGAGACCCCGGATTGCAGCGCCACCAGATCCTGCGGCAGGCGCTTGCGCAGATAGCCGGTCGAGCTGATCTGCTTGAGCATCTCGAGCGAACGCGAGGCGCCCTCGCTGACCGGGGCGAGATTGGGCTGGCTCTCGGCCTCGCCGCCGCCCAGGTCGTCGAAGCGCGCGCCCTGCGGCTTCACATGCGCCAGGTCGGTGCGGTCCAGATAGGACACGGCCAGCTCGCGGAACACATAGTCGAGGATCGAGGTCGCGTTCTTGATGCTGTCATTGCCCTGGACCATGCCCGCCGGCTCGAAGCGGGTGAAGGTGAAGGCGTCGACGAACTCCTCCAGCGGCACGCCGTATTGCAGGCCCACCGACACGGCGATGGCGAAATTGTTCATCATCGCCCGGAAGCCCGCGCCTTCCTTGTGCATGTCGATGAAGATCTCGCCCAGCTTGCCGTCGTCATATTCGCCGGTGCGCAGATAGACCTTGTGCCCGCCGATGATCGCCTTCTGGGTATAGCCCTTGCGACGCTGCGGCAGCTTTTCGCGATGGCTGCGCACCGCCTCCTTGACGATGATCTTCTCGACCACTTTCTCGGCGATGACCACGGCCTTTTCCTGCGCGCTGCCGCTGGCCAGGATCTCCTCGGCCTCCTCGTCGTCCTCGACCAGCGCCGAGGCCAGCGGCTGCGACAGCTTGGAGCCGTCGCGGTAAAGCGCATTGGCCTTGATGCCCAGCGACCAGCTCAGCTCATAGGCGGCCAGCGCATCGGCGATGGAGGCGCTGTTCGGCATGTTGATGGTCTTGGAGATCGCGCCCGAGATGAAGCTCTGCGCCGCCGCCATCATGCGGATATGGCTGTCCACCGACAGGTAGCGGGTGCCCTTCTTGCCGCAGGCATTGGCGCAGTCGAAGACCGGGTAATGCGCAGGGTCCAGATGCGGCGCGCCCTCCAGCGTCATGGTGCCGCAGACATGGTCGTTGGCGGCGTCGATCTGCGCCCGGGTAAAGCCCAGGTGCCGCAGCAGGTCGAAGCCGGGGTCGTTCAGCTTCTCGGCCGGGATGCCCAGGGTCTCGCGGCAGAAGGCTTCGCCCAGCGTCCACTGGTTGAAGACGAAGCGGATGTCGAAGGCCGAGGCCAGGGCCGCGTCGATCTTTTCCAGCTCGCGCGGTCCGAAGCCGTGGCCTACCAGGCTGGCATGGTTGATGCCGGGGCAATTGCCCAGGCTGGCATGGCCCACGGCATAGGCGATGATCTCCTCGATCTGGGCCGAGCCGTAACCCAGCGCCTCCAGCGCCGCCGGAACCGAGCGGTTGATGATCTTGAAATAGCCGCCGCCGGCCAGCTTCTTGAACTTCACCAGCGCGAAATCGGGCTCGATTCCGGTGGTGTCGCAATCCATCACCAGCCCGATGGTGCCGGTGGGCGCGATCACCGTCGCCTGCGCGTTGCGATAGCCATGCGCCTCGCCCAGGGTCAGCGCCTCGTCCCAGGCGCCCTGCGCCAGCGCCACCAGCCGCGGGTCGGGGCAGTTCGCGGCATCCAGTTCCACCGGGGCCACGTTCACGCCCTCGTAGGCGCCGGTCCCATAAGCCGCCGCGCGATGGTTGCGGATCACCCGCAGCATGTGCTGGGCGTTCTTGGCATAGCCGGGGAACGGCCCCAGTTCCGCTGCCATCTCGGCCGAGGTGGCATAGCTCACCCCGGTCATCACCGCGGTCAGCGCGCCGCACAGCGCCCTGCCCTCGTCGCTGTCATAGCCAAGGCCCATGTTCATCAGGAGCCCGCCGATATTGGCATAGCCCAGGCCCAGCGTGCGGAAGTCATAGCTGCGTTGCGCGATCTCCTTGCTGGGGAACTGCGCCATCATCACCGAGATTTCCAGCGTCACCGTCCACAGCCGGCAGGCATGGACATAGCCGTCGGCGTCGAACTCGCCGCCCTGCCAGAAGCTCAGCAGGTTCATCGAGGCCAGGTTGCAGGCGGTGTCGTCCAGGAACATGTACTCGCTGCACGGGTTCGAGGCGCGGATCGGCCCGTCCTCGGGGCAGGTGTGCCAGGCATTGATGGTGTCGTGGAACTGGATACCCGGATCGGCGCAGGCCCAGGCGGCATGGCCGATCTGGCTCCAGAGTTCGCGCGCCGAGACGGTCTTGGCCACCTTGCCGTCGGTGCGGCGCACCAGCTCCCAGGGCAGGTCGTCGCGCACGGCGCGCAGGAAGGCATCCGTCACCCGGACCGAGTTGTTCGAGTTCTGCCCCGAGACCGAGACATAGGCTTCCGAGTCCCAATCCGTATCATAGGTCGGGAACTCAATCGAATCAAAGCCCTGGCGGGCATATTGAAGAACCCGGTTGATATAGGTTTCCGGGATCATCACGCGTTTTGCCCCGCGGATCGCCGCCTTCAGCGCGGCGTTCCGGGCGGGATCGGTGGCATCCTCGACGCCGCCGTCCCATCCGCGGATGGCGGCGAAGATGGCATTCAGCTCGCGCTCATGCATCTTCGAACCCGCCACCAGCGAGGCGACCTTCTGTTCTTCGATGACCTTCCAGTTGATGAACTGCTCGATGTCGGGGTGATCCATGTCGCAGATCACCATCTTTGCCGCGCGCCGGGTCGTTCCGCCCGATTTGATCGCGCCGGCTGCGCGGTCTCCGATCTTCAGGAAGCCCATGAGCCCCGAAGATTTCCCGCCGCCCGACAGTTTCTCGCCCTCCCCACGAAGGGACGAAAAATTGGTGCCCGTGCCCGAGCCGTATTTGAAAAGCCGCGCCTCGCGGACCCACAGGTCCATGATGCCACCCTCGTTAACCAGGTCGTCGGCGACGGACTGGATGAAGCAGGCATGCGGCTGGGGATGTTCATAGGCGCTGTCCGACCGGACCAGCTTGCCGGTCTTGTAATCGACATAGAAATGGCCCTGACCGGGGCCGTCGATGCCATAGGCCCAATGCAAGCCGGTGTTGAACCATTGCGGGCTGTTCGGCGCCCCCATCTGGCTGGCCAGCATGAAGCGCATCTCGTCGTAATAGGCGCGGGCGTCTTCTTCGTTCGAAAAATACCCGCCCTTCCAGCCCCAATAGGTCCAGGCGCCGGCCATGCGGTCGAAGACCTGCCGCGCGCTGGACTCGCCGCCAAAGCGCGCCTCCTGGGGCAACGCCGCCAGCGCCGCCTCGTCGGGGACGGAACGCCACAGGAACTCGGGCACGCCCTTTTCCTTGACGCGTTTCAGCCGCGCCGGTACCCCGGCCTTGCGGAAGTATTTCTGGGCGATCACGTCCGAGGCGACCTGGCTCCAGCCCTGGGGCACCTCGACCGAATCGTTGCGAAAGACGACGGTGCCGTCCGGGTTGCGGATCTCGCTGCTGGTGGTGGTAAAGGAAAGCGCGCCGTAAGCCCCGCTCTCGACCGTGGTGAAGCGCCGTTCGATCCGCATCCTGACTGTCCCCCGTCATCCGCAACAGGACCGCATGCCGCCCGCCGCCGCCCGCGCCAAGCACGGGCCCAGGCGGCCGGATCGCACGGCACCCCGAAGCATTTTTCCTGATCTTCGCCCCGGCGCCGGACCGGATCACCTGTCGAAAAAGACACAAGATCTGGTGGCACCGAGGGCCTGGGCCACAAATTGACCCGAGACAGGACGCATTTCAATCAAAATTTTCGCTGGACTTCGCCACCGATTCCGACCCTCGCGGCGCCGCGAGATTCGCTGCAAATGCACTGTTAACAACTGCCCCTTGGCGGCCGGCGGCGAAAAGCCAAGCGATCTGGCGGGGTTCCTTGCGGCCGCTCACCCGGTTTCCACAGGCTTATCCCCAGTCGCAAGGCATCAGGGTTGCAATTTCGTTCCCGCACTCGCGCCTTGCGATTTTTCCGGCTGCGGCAGGATGACGCCCCGGTCGGTCACGATCAGGTCCAGGGGCTGGTCGGTCGCCTCGGCGGGGATGGCGCGAATCTCTTGCGCCGCGTAGGCCAGCCCGATGGCGACCACCGCCCCCTCGGCACGCAGCCGGGCCAGCGTGCGGTCATAGAATCCGCCGCCATAGCCCAGCCGATGCCCGGACCGGTCAAAGCCGGCCAGCGGCACGATCAGCACCTCGGGGCGCAGCAGCGGCGAATCGGCTGGGGGATGAAGGGTGCCGAAGCGGCCCGGCTCCAGCCGGTCGCCATGGGCGCGGAACGCCAGCGGCTGGGCCGGGCCGATCACCACCGGCAGGCAGACCGGCCCCTGATGCCCGGCCATGGCCGGGCGCGGATCGGCCTCGCCCCGCATCGGCCAGTAGCCGGCCAGCACCTTGCCGCGATGGGGCGCCAGCGCCGCGATCAGATGGCGCGTCAGCGCGGCATCGTCGCCGCCCGCCGCGCGCGCCGCCAGAGCCGCCTGGCGCAAAGCGGCCTTCAGACCAGTATCCATGAAGCCAGCCCAAGGAATGCAAAGAACCCCATCATGTCGGTCATGGTGGTGACGAAGGTGCCCGAGGCCAGCGCCGGATCCAGCCCCAGCCTGCTCAGGCTCAGCGGCACCAGCACGCCGCCCATCGCCGCGACCACCTGGTTGGCGATCATCGCCATGCCCAGCACCAGGCCGATCTGCAAGCTGCCCAGGATGATGGCGCCGGCCAGGGTCAGGATCACCGCCAGGCCGAGGCCGTTGAGCATCCCCGCCATCAGTTCGCGCAGGATCACGCGGCGCGCATTGGCGCTGGTCAGCTCGCGCGTGGCCAGCGCGCGCACCGCCACGGCCAGCGACTGCGTGCCGGCGATGCCGCCGGTCGAGGCGACGATGGGCATCAGCGCCGCCAGGATCACCAACTGCGCCAGCGTCGATTCGAAGCGCGAGATCACCAGCGCCGAAAGCGAGGCGGTGCAGAGGTTGATCACCAGCCAGGGCAGGCGCTGGCGCGCGGTCTGGAACGGCCCGTCCGAGACGTGGCTGTCGTCCGAGACGCGGGCCATGCGCAGGAAGTCCTCTTCGTGCTCCTCGTCCAGCACCGACATGGCGTCGTCGATGGTGATGACGCCGACCAGCCGGTCGTCGTCATCGACCACCGGGGCCGAGATCAGGTGATACTTGTTGAAGGCATAGGCCACGTCGCCCTCGTCCTGCCGGGCCGAGATGGTGCGGAAGCTGTCCTCGGTGATGTCGCGCAACAGCACCTCGCGGCGCGAGGCCAGAAGCTTGCCCAGCGTGACATAGCCGGTCGGATGGCGGCGCGGATCGACCAGCACCACGTGATAGAACTGGTCGGGCAGCCATTCCTCGGCGCGCAGGAAGTCGATGGCCTCGCCCACGCTCCAATGTTCGGGCGCGGTCACCACCTCGGATTGCATCAGGCGGCCGGCCGAATATTCCGGCCAGGTCAGCGAGCGTTCGACGGCGGCGCGGTCGGATTCGTCCAGCGCCGCCAGAATGGCCTGCTGCTCGGGCTCCTCCATGTCCTCGATCAGGTCGACGACATCGTCGCTGTCCATCTCGCGCACCGCCTCGGCCACCACCTCGCGGGGCAGCTGCTCGATCACTTCGTCGCGGATGGATTCGTCGATCTCGGACAGGATCTCGCCGTCGATCTCGCCGGAATAGAGATGCAGGAACTCGCGCCGGCGCGCCGGCGTCAACTGCTCGATCAGGTCGGCGATGTCGGCGGCGTGCATCGGCTCCAGCGCGGCATCCAGCGCCGGGCCGTCGCCGTCGTCCACGGCCTTGTTGATCGCGTCGATGTCCTGCCGGCTCAGCTGGAAATCGGCTTCGGGGGCATCCGTGTCGGTTTCGCGCGGCTCGGTCATCGGCTGGCTCCTCGGGGTTCGGGTCTTGCGACGAGGATGGCGGTCGGGGCAGTTCGGTAGGGGCGCACCATAGGGGGCCCGCGCCGGGGTCTCAATCGTCCTTGAGCAGGGCTAGCGCCTCGGCATGTAATTCTTGTGAACCCGCGGCCAGGATGGTGCCGCCGCCATGCGCCGGCCCGCCCCGCCAGTCGGTCACCACCCCGCCCGCGGCCTGCACCACGGCGATGGGCGCGGCCACGTCATAGGGTTGCAGCCCGGCCTCGATCACCAGGTCGACATGGCCGGCCGCCAGCAGCGCATAGGCATAGCAGTCGAGCCCATAGCGCACCAGCCGCGCCCGTGCCGCGACGCGGGAAAAGGCGGCATGTTCGGCGGGGCTGCCGACCTCGGGATAGGTGGTCATCAGCGTGGCCTGTGCCAGCGCGACGCCGCGGCGCGCCCGCAAGGGCACGGTGCCGCGGCCCGAGATCAGCCGGGCATGGCCCAGCCCGCCCTCGAACCGCTCGTCCAGATGCGGCTGGTCCACGATGCCGTAGATCGGCCCCCGCGCATCGCTGAGCCCGATCAATACGCCCCAGCTCGGCGCCCCGGCCATGAAGGCGCGGGTGCCGTCGATCGGGTCAAGCACCCAGGTCAGGCCGCTTCGCCCTGCCTGGGCACCGTATTCCTCGCCCAGGATCGCGTCCTCGGGCCGCTCGGCGGCCAGGATGGCGCGCATCGCGCGCTCGCTGGCCCGGTCGGCTTCCGTCACCGGATCGAACCCGGTCGCGGATTTGTTGTCGGGCCGCAGGGCCGGGCTGCGGAACAGGCTCATCGTCTCGGCCCGCGCCGCATCGGCCAGACGATGCGCCACGGCCACGATCCGCTCGGCTTCTTCGACAGGATTGGTCTTGTTCGCGCTTGTCATGACCTGCCCCCGCGGACTGCTTCGGGCGCAGGTTTAGCCGCAGTATCCCGCAAGCGAAAGCCCCGGAACGCGGCAGGTCTGGATCAGGCCGCGTCCGACAGCACGCGGGCGAGTTCGAAGATCTGGCGCCGCTGCGCCTCGGGCATGGCGTAATAGGCCCGCACCAGTTGCAGCGCCTCCTTGTCGGCCAGGATGTCGCCCTCGACCGAATTCTGGACCTGGCCATCCTCGAGCCCCTCGAAGAAGAAGCTGATCGGGACATCCACCGCCCGCGCGATGTCCCAAAGCCGCGAAGCCGAGACGCGGTTCATCCCGGTTTCGTATTTCTGGATCTGCTGGAACTTGATCCCGACCTTTTCGGCCAGCTGCTGCTGGGTCATGCCGATCATCCATCGACGATGGCGGATCCGCTTTCCGACATGGACATCCACGTTATGTTTCATGGTAACACCTCACTCAATCTAAACGGGCGCTACATCAGAACGGCGCAATTTTCGAGGTCGATAATGGCCACTTGTCCAAAAAGACAATCGCTTGCGGGCACCGAAAGCCTCTGGCCGAACCCCCCGAAAACATGGAAAAAAGCCGGGAAAAGGACAGGCGGAACGCGCCGGGAGGAATCATGAAGACGACCTGGAAAATGATGCAAATCAAAGAAATGTCGGGTTCTCCCGTCGCGGGCTGCCTGTCGCTTGCCGCGCCCGGTCCGGGCGAGGTGCTGGTGGGCCTGCGCGCGGCCGCCCTGAATTTCGCCGATCTGCTGATGACGAAGGGACAGTATCAGGAAACCCCGCCCCTGCCCTTCATCCCCGGACTCGAGGGCGCGGGCGAGGTGCTGGCGGCGGGCGCAGGCGTGGCCCTGGCGCCGGGCACTCGCGTCGTCGTGCAAGGCCAGGGCACCATGGCCGAGGCCAACCTGTTTCCCGCCGAAAGCTGCCACCCGATCCCCGACGCCATGGGCTATGACGAGGCGGCGGGCTTCCTGATCGCCTATGGCACCAGCCATTTCGCGCTGACGCTGCGCGCGGGCCTGCGCAAGGGCGAGACGCTGGCCGTTCTGGGCGCCGCGGGCGGGGTCGGGCTGACGGCGGTCGAGATCGGCGCCGCCCTGGGCGCGCGGGTGATCGCCGTGGCACGCGGGGCCGACAAGCTGGCGGTGGCGCGGGCGGCGGGCGCCTCGGATTGCATCGACAGCGAGACCTGTCCCGACCTGCGCGCCGCGCTGCGCGATCTGGGCGGGGTCGATGTCGTCTACGACCCGGTCGGCGATGCGCCCGGCGAGGCAGCCTTCGGTGCCCTGCACCCCGGCGGCCGCTTCCTGGTCATCGGCTTTGCCGGCGGCAAGCCCCCGGCCCTGCCGCTGAATCATGCGCTGGTCAAGAACATCGCCATCCACGGCTTTTACTGGGGCGGCTATCGCAAGCTGGACCCCGCGCTGCTGCGCCAGGACATCGCCGCGCTTTTCGCGCTTTACGAACAGGGCCGCCTGCGCCCGCATGTCGGCGCCACCCTGCCGCTGGAGCGGCTGGCCGAAGGCTATGAGCTGCTGGCCAGCCGGCGCTCGACCGGCAAGGTGATCGTTAGCATCTGAAATTTTCGTCAGCGAGGGCCGAAACCGCCGGTTCTGCATTGAAAAACCGGCGTGCTTTGCCAATATCTGCGTGGATGGTCGGCCATGCGGGCCGCACCGCGATTTTCGACCGGGGAGAACCTATGCAAGACTACAATTCGATCCGCACGGCCGGGACCGCGACGCGCTCGGCTGCCGTGGATGAGGGCCTGCGCGCCTATATGAACAAGGTCTATGGCCTGATGGCCGTGGGCATGCTGGTGACCGCCGGCGCCGCCTGGGGCATGGCGGGCCTTGCGCTGTCCGACACGCCGACGCAATGGGCGCTGGGCAATGGCCACTACCTGACCGAGTTCGGCAAGACGCTGTATCTGTCGCCGCTGAAATGGCTGGTGATGTTCGCGCCGCTGGTCATGGTCTTTGCCTTTGGCGCCGCGCTGAACCGGCTGTCGGTTCACGGTGCGACGACGCTGTTCTATGCCTTCGCCGCGGTGATGGGCATCTCGATCAGCTGGATCTTCGCGGCCTATACCAGCTTCTCGATCATCCAGACCTTCCTGATCACCGCCATCGCCTTCGCCGGGCTGTCGCTTTACGGCTATACCACCAAGCGCGACCTGTCGGGGATGGGCACGTTCCTGATGATGGGCCTGATCGGCCTGATCGTCGCGATGATCGTGAACATCTTCCTGCAATCCAGCGCGATGCAATTCGCCATCTCGGTGATCGGCGTGCTGATCTTTGCCGGCCTGACCGCCTATGACACGCAGAACATCAAGAACACCTATCTGCAACTGGCGAATTCGGACCGCGACTTCCTCGGCAAGGCCGCGATCATGGGTGCATTGCAGCTCTACCTGGACTTCCTGAACCTGTTCATGTTCCTGCTGCAATTCCTGGGCAACCGGGAATAAGACCGGAAGCATCCCGGAGCTTCCCTTTTCGGCCCCGCCGGTGCATGATGCCTGGCGGGGCCTTTTGTTGCGCGGAGCGGCCGCGCGCCGCGATGGCCCCCGCAACACCGGAATGCAAAAGCCCATGGCGATCCCCTGGCATGCCTTCACGGTCGGCCGATCGAGACGATCGGACCGCGATCCTCTCCTCCAGATCCGGCGATGCCGGCATCGGAATGGCTGGCGATCCTGCTTGCGCGGACAGGGCCAGCCGCTTGCCGCGACGATGCACGGGGCCCAAGCCCGGAATGCCAAGCCGGCATGGCGCCGCAGACTGCAACCGCGGATCCGGGTCCGGCTGACGATATTGTCGCAAGATGTGCCGCTATCGTTGCATCCGGGACAGGACGAGGCGGGGATGATGCGGCATGAACACGTCCGGCTGCCGGTTGGCGCCTTGCCAGGCAAGCATCGCATTGCCCGAACTGCAACCGCAGGCCAGGATGACGACCGGCAGGAACCCGGTTCCTGCCCAAAGAGCCCCCGGTTGGAGCGACGCGCCGGGGAGCGGAGGATAGTTGTCGCAACAGGGAGATAACGATGAAACGACGCTTCTTTCACGGGACTGTTGCCGGGCTTCCGTTTCTGGTGCTGGCCGGCACTGCCTGGGCCGATTGCGGCAGCCCGACCATCGCCAGCATGAACTGGCAAAGCGCCGAGCTGGCCGCGGCGCTGGATGCCTTCATCCTGAACAACGGCTATGGCTGCCGCGCCGAGGTGATCCAGGGCGACACGGTGCCGACGCTGACCTCGATGGTGGAAAAGGGCCAGCCCGAGATCGCGCCCGAGGGCTGGGTCGACCTGGTGCCCGAAGTCATCCAGTCGGGCCTCGCCGAGGACAGGATCGTGGTCACGGGCGACATCCTGACCGACGGCGCCGTCCAGGGCTGGTGGATCCCGAAATACCTCGCCGATGCCAATCCCGAGTTGAAGACCATCGACGACGTGCTCAAGCGGCCCGACCTGTTCCCCGATCCCGAGGATCCCTCGAAAGGCGCCATCTTCAACGGCCCGGCCGGCTGGGGCGGCACGGTGATCACCAGCCAGCTCTACAAGGCCTTCGACGCCGAGGCGGCCGGCTTCACCCTGGTCGACACCGGCTCGGCCGCCGGGCTCGACGGCTCGATCGCGCGCGCCTATGAACGCCAGCAGGGCTGGGTCGGCTATTACTGGGCGCCGACCGCGCTGCTCGGCCGCTACGAGATGGTCAAGCTCGAGCACGGCGTGCCGCTCGACATGGACGAATGGCAGAACTGCACCTCGAATGCCGACTGCGCCGATCCCAAGAAGAACGACTGGCCGGCCGACAAGGTGCAGACCGTCGTCGCCAAGGGTTTCGCCGACAGCGCCCCGCCCGAGGTGATGGACTACCTGTCCAAGCGGTCCTGGTCGAACGACACCGTCAACGCGCTGATGGCCTGGATGACCGAGAACCAGGCCCAGGGCGAGGAAGGCGCGCGGCAGTTCCTGCGCGAGAACGAGGCGATGTGGACCGAATGGGTCACGCCCGAAGCGGCCGAAAGGATCAAGGCCGCGCTCTGATCGCGGCCGCGCCGCGGGA
>NZ_JBGOSN010000061.1:0-21013 GCF_046335115.1 Paracoccus sp. P2
GTCGTTCGACATCAGGTCTCGTGCCACGCTGGTCTCCATTGCAGATACCAGCTTGAATCACGATCACCGCGCCCGGTGAACCCCTTTTGTCAACACGCCCTAGGAACCGGAAGACCCTTGACAAGGACCTGGAAATTCTTGGCTGGAAGATGGGATGGGACCAGCGTCTGAACGTTCCGGCATGCAGGTTCGTCTGACCTGAAGGCCGATGGGGACAAAGAGCGGACTGCGCTGTCGCTCGGGCATAAGGCTGTCAAGTCGCAATCGGCGTATGGCTCAAGTCAGCAAGGTCAGTCCAGGCGGTCACCGATCATCTCTGTCGAAGCGGCGAGGCCGCTGACCTGGACGTCGGGGGATGGACCGCGGCCGAGAGCATGACACTGATCATCGTGGCAGCGACTTCCGGCGCTGCCACGATGTAAGTTCCCGGCTGGACAGCGGAATGAACTGCCGCTTTGATGCGGTATCATTCAACTTCAGTCATGTGACGAAATGCTCCGCTTCATCCTGCTCACTGCTATGCTGCCAACTATCGCTTTCGCGGCCGAGGATCCGAAGACATGCCATTCGCGATCCACTCCGACAGAGCGCCTGAGCTGCTACGATGGGCTGACGGGTTTCGAGTCAGCTGCAGCGCCGGTCGAACCTGATCTTGGCGGCGAGCAATGGCACGTGATTATCGAAGGCAGCGATCTGGAAGATCGAAAAGATGTCTATCTCATCGTCATGAGTTCGAACAAGCAAGGAACCGGATACGGTAGCTCAGATAACGGCAGTCTGCTTTTGCGTTGCATGAAGAACAAGACCAATGTCTTGATTAATTTCGCGAGCTACACCAGCGATGCTCAAGCGGTGAAATACCGGCTGGATGATGGTCCTGTAAAGACGATCCGTATGGAAACGCTTAAAGGCGGCGAGGGGCTTGGTGTGTGGTCCGGAGGTCAGTCCATCCCCTTCATAAAAGGACTGCTCGATAAAAAAAAGCTTGTCGTCGCATACGAATCTTACAGCAATGCTGATGTCGAATTTTCTTTCGACGTATCAGGTCTCCGGGGAAAGCTTGGTCCGCTTGCTGAAAGTTGTGGATGGAGCTTTTAGTTCATGTTGACAAATGGCGGATCCAGAGACGGATCGACGTGATGTCAATGAAGCCGAGGAAGCTTTCCGCCGTCTTGTCGTAGCGGGTCGCGACACGCCTGGCGTTCTTGAGCTTGTTGAAGCAGCGTTCGACCAGATTACGCAGGCGATACTGCGAGCGATCGACACCAATCCGCTTCTTGCGGGACTTTCGCATCGGGATCACGGGCAGGACGTTGCGCGCTTCCATGCCGTCTCTGATCTTGTCTGCATCGTAGCCGCGATCCGCGAGCAGCACGCTCGGGCGGGGCAGATTATCCGCCATCACCAGATCGAAGCCGAGATAGTCCGACGTCTGGCCTGGCGTGATCTCTGTCCTCATGGGAAGCCCGTGTGCATTGACGAGGAGGTGGATCTTGGTCGTAAAGCCACCTCGAGAACGGCCGAAACCCTGTCGTGGAGTCCCCCTTTAGCGCCCGCTGCCTGATGGTGGGCGCGGATTACGGTGCTGTCGATCATCTGCAGGGCGCTTGGCACAGCTCCGCTCTGGTTCAGTGCCTCCATGATGTCCTCCCAGAGCCCGGCCAACGTCCAGCGCCGGAATTGCCGATAGACGCTCGACCACTTGCCGAACTCCCCGGGAAGATCGCGCCAAGGCGCCCCGGTTCGGGCAATCCAGAAAATCCCATCAAGAACGAGGCGGTGGTTGGTGGGTTTACGCCCGTTCGGGGCGCGGACGGCGAGGATGAAGCGCTCAAATAACGTCCATTCCTCGTCCGACATAAGGTCTCGTGCCAAGCTGGTCTCCATCGCAGATGCCAGCTTGAATCATGCTCAAAGCCTGATGTGAATCACTTTTGTCAACACGACCTAAGCCCTGTCAGGCGACCGATGGGCTCTCCTTGATTTCAGGAAGTGCTTTTTCAGACTCCCAATTGCGATTGAGACCATGGCACAGCCGAACAGGTAGACCCAACCGAGCAGGAAATAGCAGAATGATCTCATTACTCCTGTTCGAAACCAATGAGCAACGGGATCAAGACTGGAGAAGGCAAGCCAGTGAGCGTAAAGGAACTCCGCTTGCATAGGCAAATACATCCACATGAGCAGAACGGTTGCCAGCAGCAGCGTGAGATTCGCAAAAGTGCTATAGATTGAAATAGTTGACTTCATTACCATGTGCATTCCAATTGACAATGATGTTCCTAATCGGCGGAAGCGGCTTGCGCTAGTGTATCCCTTGCTATACATACGGTGTATACTATAGGGGATACACTGATGGCAATACACATCAAAGGGGATGAGATCGACGCTCTGCTCGTTAGATATTGCGCCATGACGGGGCAGACGAACAAGAGCGAAGCGGTCCGGCAGGCCCTGATGGCACAGATCAATGCCCTGTCGGCGCGCGAGAGCCTTTCCACCCGCGTGGGGAAGGTGCAGGCTAAGGCCGCGGCGGCTGGTTTCGTCAGCACGGGTGAAGACCTGAAGCCGTTCTTTGACGAGCAATGGGGCGAGGACTGATGTTCCTGGACGCAAGCGCGGTGGTCGCGGTGCTGCTGAACGAACCGGAAGCGCCTGGGCTGCTGAAGGCGATGGAGGCCGCGCGTGGCACGCTGCGGTTCTCGCCTGTCGTGCGGATGGAAGCGACGCTCGCCCTGGTCAGGGCCAAGGTGCAGGCCCGCGGCAAGGGCCCGGCGGCAGCCGAGGACTTTGCCGCGGCGGCCGAGCTGGTGGACGGGTTTTTCGAGGCGGCCGAAGCGCAAGAGATGCACATCACCACGGGGATGGGGAAGGAAGCGATCCGGGCGCTGTCGGTTTACGGCAAGGTCGTCGGACACGCGGCGCAGCTTAATTTCGGGGACGCGCTCTCCTACGCCTGCGCGAAAGCTTACCATGTGCCCTTGCTCTACAAGGGCGGCGATTTTTCTGAAACGGATTTGGCTTGAGGTTCCACCATGGAAAATAAGGATGATACGGCAGAGGACCAAGTTGAGGTCACGTTCGGCGTGAAGGTCACGTTCGCCCGAGCCAAGCTTCCTGAGGTATCTGATATGAGCGAGCAGGACCGCGACGAGGTGCGGGCGCTTCTCATTGCCAGCGCAGGTATAAGGATGCTGCCGTCAGGAGAGGAATCATGAAGTTCTACGTTGCGACGTTCTGGACGGGCCATG
Source organism: Paracoccus sp. P2 (assembly GCF_046335115.1). Taxonomy (NCBI): domain Bacteria; kingdom Pseudomonadati; phylum Pseudomonadota; class Alphaproteobacteria; order Rhodobacterales; family Paracoccaceae; genus Paracoccus; species Paracoccus sp. P2. The sequence continues at coordinate 3,252 of NZ_JBGOSN010000061.1, forward strand.
CCTGGGCCGATCTGCACGATGATCCGCGGCCGTTCCGCGCCGCCTCGTCCGCGGCCGCTTCCGCATTGCTGGCGGGGAAGATAATGACCAGGCTACGCCCGGCTGAAGTAAAAGCGGCCCCCGAAGGGGCCGCATAGGTCAGAGACCGAAGAGCTTGATGATGAAGGCTGTCAGGCCGGCGATAGCACCGACGAGTCCGGTTGCAACGGCCAGCGGATACCAGCGGGCCTCGGCATTGATCTTCGAGGTTTCCGCGATCAGCTTGGCGATCTCGGCCCGCATCTTGTCGTCGGCAAGGGACTGTTCGGCGGTGGTCATGTCAACGTCGCTCATTGGATGCTCCTTGTGAAATGTAAGCGATGAGACCGAAGATTGCGAGGCTCTAGCCGCCCCGCACGGTCGCAGGCATGCGGACACGCTGAGTCAGGGACGGCTCGGCACGGGCCGCTTGCAAGGCCGCGCTCGCGCGGCCGCCGTCCTTGACCAGGGTGGTAGAATGACAAGATCCGTGTGGTGGTGGATAGGTCCGGCCCCGGCCTGCGCCTGGCGCTGGCCGGGTTAACAGCCGGACGCGACCGATGGCGCGACGGTTCTGCCGCGCAGCGGGCCCGGCGCGGCCTTAGCGCCGCGCCGTCCCCGGCGTTCTGGCTTGCCAGGGCGACGGCGCCGGCGAACACTAGGAACAGGGCAAAGAAAAAAGCCGCCCCGAGGGGGCGGCCACGCTGCGCCTGGTCTGATGGTCCTGCGCGGATCCTCCCGAAACTATCTGCCGCTTCTCAAGGTCCTGAATGGACGTCAGCTTTTGGGTCGATCATCGCGCCGTGCGCTTGCTGCTTTATACACCTCGCTTCGTTCTCGACGACCAACTGCGACCACAGTGACGGTAATTTCTGCATTCTCCACGCGATAGACGAGTCGGTAGCCGGCGCTGCGGAGCTTGATCTTGTAATGATCTTCCAGACCATGCAGCGCATCAGCAGGAACACGGGGCTGCTCCAGACGTTCGGCCAGCTTCTTCCGAAACTGCTCCCGAAGCGTGGCACCGAGCTTTTTCCACTCCTTCAGTGCGGATGGCAGGAACTTAAGCTCAAAGGTCATCGAGGCCCACGCTGATCGGCGTTTCATCCGCCCGGGCCTTAATAACATCGACAAGCGCCAGGTCGTCCAGCCGCTCCATCATCGCCTCGTAAACATCGGCCGGGACCATATAAGCCATGACGCGATTGTGGTTCAGCACGGCGACGGCCTCGCCTTGCGCCTGATCCATGATGGCGGTCGGGCTTTTCTTCAGATCAGAGACACTGACCGCAATCTGGGCTTCAACACGTTGCATGTTCGATCTCCACAAGGTCATTCATTGAGCGATGAGCAGGCTGACCGAGGCAGCGATCATGGACAGCAAGACCACCCCTGTTTGCCATATCGGCAATTCGGCGAGCACATCGTCCGGCAGCCAGCTATCCGGAGCGAAGCGCACCAGCATTTCCAGCGCGATCTGGGCGAGGACGCCCACGATCAGCGTCGCATTCGCCGCGCACCCCAGGATCGAGTCAAACCTCCAGCCGTCAGTATACGTCAGGCGAAGGATGGCGAATGCTCCAAGAGCAAACAGCGCGAGCTTTGCTAGCGCACCCTTTTCAGAATCCGTCATATCACCCTCTATTCATGCTAAAATATGATACCATATTTAGAACCAAATGCAACACGGCAATGCCCTGCTTCTGGCCGCGCAGCGGGCCCGGCGCGGCCTTAGCGCCGCGTCGGCGCCGGCGTTCTGGCCTGCCAGGGCGACGGCGCCGGCGAACACCAGAAACAGGGCAAAAAAAAGAGCCGCCCCCGAGGGAGCGGCCAGTCATCCTCACCACAAGGATATTTCAGGGGGTGTTTCGGCGCTCGATGCGATCGAGCCGGGCAAGCTGATTATGCACGTCCATCAAGGCGCGGGTCGTCCAGTCCTCGGCGCGAAAACCCCTCCCCGGCCTGCCGAAACGGTTGGGGTGTCCATCAAGGATGAGCTGGCGCAGGGACAGCAGGACGGCCTTGTCCAGCTCGACCGCGACCAGCTGGCCGGGAAACCGCAGCACATGTCGATTGCAGGCGCCGTAGTGCTGCCGACTGCATCGCAACGTGCGTTCGAGCTTCCACGCATGTTCAATCCAATCGGGCAGGGTCCATTCGAGGCGTCTCCAGGGCTGCATGGGCATGTTCAATCTCTGGCTCGCCCTCGGGGATCGACCTGCCAGCCGGTCGCCATGCGGATGATCGATGCATCCGGGCCGTGCTGGTCGATGAAAACCCGGTCGGCCTCGATGCCGCGCGCGCGGTGCAGATCGGCTGCGCGATGGCCGCTCGGCCGGCGGCACCAGGAGCCTGCGGCCGCGCCACAGGCCGGGCAGGCAACAGCGAGGACCGGGTGTCGGAAGGCGGTGAAGTCAGCCATGGTCAATGTCCTTGTGCTGGTCTGCGATCTGCCGGTGCCCGTGCTTGTTGCGCGGCACCTGGTCGAAGGGGATTGTGTCCAGCGTGAAGCGCCCGACCGAATAGCCGTGCAGGAAATCCAGCAGATATGTGGGGTCGGCGGGGTAGGGCGCGCGGTTCCATGCGGCCAGCAGGACCGCGCGCTCATTGTCGGTCAGGGCGGCAAGCCTGCGCCGGGCCTCGCGCCAGCGGGCCGCGCGCCAGGACCGGGTTCGGGCCTGCGATTCCGCCCATTGCTCGGCGCGGGCCTGCATGACCTCATCCTCGCCGGGCTGCGCTGCCGCGATCTGTTCGGCGAAAAGGGGCAGGGCCTCGCGTTCGAGGCGCTGCTTGCGGCGCAGCGCAGCGCGCTTGCGGCTGGTATCGGTGAATGGGTGGCGGGGATACCTGATAAAGCGCATGTCTGTCTCCCTCGATGGGCGGGGCGCAATCGCGCCCCGCGCCTCGGTCACTCCATACCTTCAGGCAGCCAAGCGTCGATCCGCGCGGCCTGCGCCTCGGTGACGCCATGGGCCTTGCGGGTGGCATCGTCACTGAACAGGGCTTCCAGCTTCGCGGCCTTCTCGGCCTTTTTCAGCTTGGCGAAGGTAGTTGCGGTCGGATGATCTTCCGGCAGGTCCAGCAGGTCGCGCCAAAGTTCGTTCAGGTAAGGCCCGCCGACGCGGCCGAAGAAATTGGCGGCGGTCGGGGTCCAGACTTCGCGGATTTGCGGGGCTGTGGCCTTGTCGATCAGGGCGGAAAGCTGCTCGTCGCCGCCTCGAAACAGGGCGGCTAGGCAACGGATCAACTCGCCGCGCGTGTGATCCTGCCCCTTCTGACGGAAGGCCCGGAAGGACTTGGCCAGGTCCTTGCCATACATCTCGCGCGGTTCCTTTCCCGCCAGCCGCTCGTCGAGGTCATAGCCTTCCGCCTCCGTGGTGGGCCAGTTCGGCACGGCCTCGGCGGCAAGGCCGAACGGCATGCGCCATTGCAGGCTGTGGCTCAACTGATAGGCCAGCAGGTCCAGCAGCAGGTCGGGATCGCGCAGGATGGCGTGTTGCCGCGCACCCATGGCAACTCGGCCCAGGTCATCGCGCAGCGCGTTGCTGATGGGCGATTTCGGGGTGTTGCTCTCGGCATGGGCGTCAGGGCGCAGGAAACCGGCCTCGATGGCGGCGGCGCGGTCCTCGCGCGTCACCAGTCCCTCGAGGGTTTTCAGTGTGCCGCTCTGGTCCACATAGAACAGGACGCCCGAGACGGCCTTTTGCTCGTCGGTGAAACCGCCGTCCAGAATGGCTTGCAGCGCGGCCAGTTCGGCTTCGCCCTCGTCATCGAGCACGTCGCCATGCGCCAGTTCGGCCAGTTCATCATAACGCTCGGCCTCGGCTTCGGAGAGATCGCCTTCCTGCGCATAGATGCGATCCAGCTTGCGTTGCTCGATCTCGTAATAGCCGACATAGCTGTCCCGGATCGGCTCGGCCCACTTCCAGCCTTCGGCCAAGACGGTGCCGGCGTGGGCGTCCAGCTCCGCGGTGAACAGTTCGTGCAGCAGGGCCTCATCCTCGAAATAGGACTGGTCGGCAAAGAGGTCGGTGGTGACGCGGCCGCCCTCGGCCTCGTAGGCTTCCTGCCCGACGAACACGGCGCGGCGGTCGGTGTTGCGCACGGCGTCGGACTTGAGCATCTGCTTGATCTGGTGATCGCTGTAGCCCTGACCGCGCACCCGTTCCAGCACGGCGAGGCTTTGGGCCTCGTCCTCGCTGACGGTGAAGGCGGCGGCATTGGCAAGGGTGATTTCACCGGCTTTGAGAGCGTCCAGCACGGGCGCGGGCAGCCCGGCCAGCTTGAGGCGGCGATAGACATGGGCCTCGGTGACGCCGAAGGCGAGGGCGACGGCGGGCACAGCGACGCCCCGCGCGGCCATGAAGGCATATTCGCGGATTTCATCGGCTGGATGGGGCTGTTCGCGCTGGTGGTTCTCGCTGGATGCCCAAGTTTCGGCGGTGGCCTGATCCGGCGCGATCCTGACGGGCACGGTTGCGAAGCGCGGATCGTCTTGCAGAAGCGCGAGGGCACGATAGCGGCGGCCGCCGAAAACGATGCCGACCTTGCCGGATTCGTCGCGCAGCCCGCCGAGGTTCTGAATCAGGCCAAGCGCGCGGATATTCGCGGCCAGCGCCTCGATGCCTGCCGGGTCAAAGATGGTGCGGGGGTTCAGTTCGGAAACATAGAGGTCGGCAAAGGGCACCTGCTCGACCGTGCTGGCGATCGGTTCATGTTTCATGGGGTCGATCCTTGTCGTGTGGTGAGAATTTTGTTATTGGTGCCCCGCCCCTGATGGGGGCGAGGCGAGGGGCTTAGGCCCCGTGCTGGTCCAGGAAGGCGCGGCCGATCTTGGCGGAGAGACCGCCCTTCCTGATAAGCGCCAGGGCTTCCCGGCGGCGCTGCTCGATGATCGCTTGAGTCATGTGTTCACCCCCTTTCAGGTTGCGGTTGCGGGAAGCATCGGCCCGCCCGGAGCAAAGCGGGCCGATCTCGGGTCAGTGTTCGGACGGCAGATAGAGCGTCAGAACACGGCGAACCTGTTGGGGGTCGGTGGCATCCGGCAGGGAGACGCCGAAGCTGTAATCGGTGTCGTAAATGTCCACCTTCCAGAAGGCGCGATGGCCGTTCATCTCCACGACGCCGAAGCTGTGATCGCCATAGGGATCGTTCTCGGCATCGAAAGCCTTGAAGTGAACCGCTTGGCTGGTGAGGGCGATCTGGATGATCTCGGGCAGGTCACGAAAGCCCGGTGTCGTGACCGCCTTGCCCAGCAGCGGCTGACCGTTCCATTGCGCATCAATGCCGAGGGTGCGGCGGAAACAATCGTTCTGCGCGGCGATGATTGCCACGGTTTCATCCCGTTCTTCGGGGGCAACACTTGCGAGTAGAGCCATGATCTGGCCTCCTTTTGCGATGGCGGCGGGGTCTTGGTGCCCCTGTCCGCGATGGGCGTGGCCTCTCCGATTTGGTCTGGAAAAAGCCCCGTGCTTTTTCCGGAGCGAAGCGGGGAGGGCGCAGCCCTGCCCGCGGCCGACTGGCGGACTGTCAAGGGTCGGGAGGCCGGGGTGGTGCGGCCCGCAGGCGCGCAGCGCCGAGGACACGGCCCGGCTGGACGACGACGCGCGGCACGCGCGGCGCTTGCCCATTGACCGGCCGGCAGGCGGGTGCTGGGCGGACAAAAGGAAAAGGAAAAGGAAAAGGCGTCGGCCGNCAGCGCCGAGGACACGGCCCGGCTGGACGACGACGCGCGGCACGCGCGGCGCTTGCCCATTGACCGGCCGGCAGGCGGGTGCTGGGCGGACAAAAGGAAAAGGAAAAGGAAAAGGCGTCGGCCGGGGGTGAGCGCGGGCCTGGCCCGCGTCGATCCCCCCGGGCGGCTCCTGGATCAACCGGATGCCGGCGCCAGCCGGGATCTCCGACGAACCTTCTGCCCAGCTTCCCGCAGGCGGGTCGCTCGATACCTGGGGTCTCGCTCGCCGCCTGCTCGCGTCAGCGGGCGTCACCCGAAGGGCCGAGACAGGCGGGGCAGGGCGACCAGGACCGGCAGGGGCATGGCTGGCTCGGGACGAGACGGGTAGGCACCGGCCGCAGCCGGGAGCATCGCCCTGTCTGGCTCGGGCGAAGGCCGGCATCGCCGGCCGAAGCTAGGCTCCAGACCCATTGATTTCAGGCGTTTGGCATGATTCAGGCTCCGCAAGGAGACCTGATCGATGAGCAATCTTTACTGGCTGAGCGATGCCCAGATGGAACGCCTGAAGCCGTTCTTTCCCAAGAGTCATGGCAAGCCCCGCGTCGATGATCGCCGCGTTCTCAGCGGCATAATCTTCATCAACCGCAATGGGTTGCGATGGTGTGATGCGCCGAAGGAATACGGGCCCGCCAAGACCCTCACAACCGTTGGAAGCGCTGGAGTGACAACGGGGTCTTCGCCCGGATCATGGTAGGCCTGGCCGCTGAGAGCGCCGATCACAAGACGATCATGATCGATGCGACCTATCTCAAGGCACACCGCACGGCGTCGAGCCTGTGCGTGAAAAAGGGGGGCGCGCACGCCAGATCGGGCGGACAAAAGGCGGCATGAACACCAAACTGCACGCCGTTGCCGATGCCACGGGGCGGCCGATCGGGTTCTTCATGTCGGCCGGCCAGGTCAGCGACTACACAGGCGCCGCGGCTCTTCTGGGCAGTCTGCCGAAGGCGGGTTGGCTGCTGGCTGACAGGGGCTACGACGCTGATTGGTTCAGAGAAGCGTTGAAAGACAGGGGGATAAAGGTCTGCATCCCCGGTCGAAAGTCCCGCAGGAAGGCCGTCAAATACGACAAGCGGCGCTACAAACGGCGCAACCGCATCGAGATCATGTTCGGCCGTCTGAAGGATTGGCGGCGCGTCGCCACCCGATACGACCGCTGCCCGGAAACCTTCTTCTCCGCGATCATGCTCGCCGCAACCGTCTTGTTCTGGCTGTGAAATTCAATGAGTCTGGACCCTAGCGCGCCTTGCTCGTTACCCGTATCGCCACGGCCCGCTCCCGGATCAGATCGCGCATCGTCCCCTGGGCTGCATCCGCATACCCGGACCGCCGTCAACTCCCCCGCCCGGTGCAGCTTGGCCAGCATCAGGACATCGCGGCGGTCCATCTTCACACGGCCCAGTCTTTACTGGAATCACCGCTTGCCAGCGCGATCCATGCTGATCTTTGTTGTCGAGGACAAGCCGCACAGCGTGTTCGCGCACCTCAGATGCTCCACCTTACTCTGGAGCTGGCGCCTCCAGCAAACCCGGCGCGATTCGAACAATCTGCCGTCACGCGGCCAACGTGTCGCCTCAGAAAAGGCTTGACCGGAACGGCCAAGTTACCGAAGTAACGACCCTAGCCTGATCCCGCGGGTTAAGGTGGTTGACACAATATGGCTCTATATGGATTCCGTTCAGGATAAATGGGGTAAGTGATCAGAGCACTTGGTGGATGGCAGCAGTTGTTCCCCGTGGCATGGGGATGAGCCTACTATGCCGAAGTCAGCGAAAAGAACCATCGACTGTTCCTCGCATATGCGGGGATTACTAATAGAAATTGGCAGTGAAGCGGCACAAGGAAAGGCTATTTTCTGATAATGATATGATTGTCTTAAAAAAAATCACCCATAGCGGGAGTTCACAAAGCTGTGGCAATGATTTCAATCTCATTACCGATCCCTGGATTCCGGTTCGTCGCTCCGATGGCGGTCCCCGCATCATCCGCCCCGACCAGATCGCCGAGCCGGGCGTCATCTTTCCCGACTGGCCGCGCGCCGATCTGAACATAGCCTGCCTGGAACTGCTGGTCGGCTTCGTGTTCCTCGCCGATCCGCCCGCCAATGCGCAGGACTGGCGGGTCCGCAAGCCGGATCCGCCGCGCCTGCGTGAACGGCTCGCTCCGCTTGCGTCGGCCTTTAACCTGATGGGGGACGGTCCGCTCTTTCTGCAGGACTTCGATCCGCTGGAAGGCGCGCCGAACCCGCCCGACATGCTGTTCATCGACTCGGCGGGCGGCAATACCGCGCGCAACAATGCCGACCTGATGGTCCGGCGGAACCGCTATCCCGTGCTGGACCCGGCCCTGGCGGCGATGGCGCTTTATACGCTTCAGGCCCATGCGCCTTCGGGTGGGGCGGGGAACCGGACTTCGATGCGCGGCGGTGGGCCCATGGTGACGCTGGTCGATCCGGGCAAGGGAAGCCTTTGGGATCTGGTCTGGGCCAATGTGCCGGATGGTTTGCCCGCCGGCTCGGCGGTGTTGCCCTGGATGTGCCCGACCCGCACCTCCGAGGCGAAGGGGTCCGAGGTCTATCCCGACGCCGCCCACCCGGCCGAGGCGTTCTTCGGCATGCCGCGTCGCCTGCGGCTGGTCGGGGAGGAGACGATCTGCGGCGTGATCCAGAAGCCCTACGGCGCCAATTATGCCGGGTGGCAGCATCCCTTGACCCCCTATTACCGGCAGAAGGCAGGTGCCGAGCTTCTGCCTCTGCACCCTCGTGCCGGCGCCTTCGGCTATCGCAACTGGCTGGGCGTGGTGACGGAGATGCCGGGGGATGAGGGAGACCTGCGTCGTCGTGCGCAATGCCTGGACAGCTATGAGCGGCGGGTGCTGCCTCAAGACAGGGCGGGAGCCGGCGTCATCGTGGCCGGTTGGGCGATGGATAACATGAAACCGAGGGACTTCACCTGGTCGCGCCAACCACTTCTGCCCCTGGAAAACCAGGCTGGGCTGACCTTGATCGGCATGATCCAGTCGGCGGAAGCTTTCGGCCTCGCCCTGCGTGGTGCGCTGAAGGTTGTCGCCGGCGAGGGCAGCGCGCTCGAGGTGCTGCGCGAGGAATTCTTTACGGCAACGCAAGCCGGTTTCGAGACAGGCCTCGGCGAATTGCTGGCGGGCACCCCGCCCGTGGAAGTCGCCTTGCGCTGGATCCGTGCGATGGAGCGGGTGGCACTGGAGATCTTCGGCCGGCAGGCGCTGCCGGGGCTGGACCAGCTGCGGGCCGAGGCGATAAAGCAGGTGATCGACGCGCGCGAGGGGCTGCGTACGACCTTCGCCGGCTGGCGCAATCCCGGCAAGGACGCCTATCTGAAGCTGGGCCTCGAACCTCGACCCCGCAGGAAGGCGGCCGCATGAGCGATGCGACAAAAAATCCCGGCCAGATCGCCTTTGGCTGGTGGAGGCGGCACCTCCGCCCCGACGACGACACCGGCCAGGCGCGGGCCTTGCGGGCAAGGCTGCGGCGGGCGGATCACATCACCGACGTTCTGGCCGAGGGTCTGGTAATCGAGTTGCACGACCGCCTGGCCGAGACGCCTTCGTGGTGCGCCGAGCCGCTGACTTTGGCCGCGCTGGCGCAGGTGCTGGCCCGTGTCGAGCGACACGAGGGGCGCCGCATCGCCCAGGCCTTTGGCGAGGGCGATCCCAAGGCGCTCTCGGCCCTGCGTTTCCAGCGGTTGATCCGTTCCGACGACCGGCAGGAACTGGCGACGGGCCTGCGCCGCGCGCTGCCGCTGATCGGCGAGGCCTGCAATGTCGCGGCGCTGGCCGAGGACATCCTGTTCTGGGGCGAAAAGCCCCGCATCCGTTGGTGTTTCGATTATTACGGCGCTGCGCCTCCGCGCGAAGGTGCCACCGAGGAGGAGACCGAATGACCACCTTTCTGCAATTCCACCTGCTGACCGCCTATCCTCCGTCGAACCCGAACAGCGACGACCAGGGCCGCCCGAAAGAGGCGCATTATGGCGGTGCGCCCCGACTGCGCCTCTCCAGCCAGTCGATCAAGCGTGCGGTGCGCATGTCCGACGGGTTCCAGCAGGCGCTGGCCGGGTCTTTGGGCGAACGGACCAAGCGGCTGGGCGAGGTGATCCGCAAGGCGCTGGAAAAGGATGGCGTCGATGCCGCCAAGGCGCGCGAGATCGCCGAGGCCGTGGCCAAGGTCTTTGGCAAGATCGGGCCGGTGGACAAGAAGAACCCGGATCTGGTCCAGGGCACGACCCTGGCCTTCATCTCGCCCGAGGAACGCGCCCATGCGCTGGACCTTGCGCGCAAGGCGGCGCAGGGCGAGGGGCTGCCTTCCGACAAGGACCTGGCGAAAACCGTGCTACGCAGCGCGGGTGGGGCGGTGGACATCGCCATGTTCGGGCGCATGCTGGCCGACAACCCGGATTTCAACCGCGAGGCCGCCGTGCAGGTCGGCCATGCCATCACCACCCACCGCGCGCAATCCGAGGACGATTTCTTCACCGCCGTCGATGACCTGAAAACCCGGGACGAGGATGCCGGCGGCGCGCACCTGGGCGAGCATGCCTTCGGCTCGGGCGTCTATTACCTCTATGCCTGCGTGAACACCGATCTGCTGGTGGAAAACCTTGGCGGCGACCGCGAATTGGCGGCGAAGGGGCTGGATGCGTTGGCCCGCGCGCTGGCGACCGCCACGCCCAAGGGCAAGCAGAACAGCCACGCGCATCATCCCTTCGCGGCCTATGTCCTGGCCGAGATCGGCAGCCACACCCCGCGCGACCTGACCGGCGCCTTCCTGAAACCCGTGCAGGGCGAGGATCTGCTGACCACCTCCGTCAAGAAGCTGGAAGCGATGCGCGGCCAGATCGACGCCGCCTATGACAGCGCGCCCACGCGCGAGGCGCTGATGAATGTCGCGGCGGGGCAGGGCCGGCTGAATGACATCGCCAGTTTCGCGGCCTCGGCGGTGGCGGCGGATGGCTGAGCGTCTGGTCTTCACCCTCTGCGCCGCACTGGGCAGCATGGGGGAACTGGCCGGGCATGAGCGGCGCGGCTCGCTGACATGGCCCGGCCGTTCTGCGGTGATCGGGCTGGTCGCTGCGGCCATGGGCATCCGGCGCGGCGACGATGAAGGCTTCGCCCGGCTCGACGCGCTGCGCATGGCGGTGGGGGTGATCGATGACGGCGTGCCGCTGCGCGACTACCACACCGTCGAGACCATCCCGACCGCCGCCGCCCGCAACCCCGACAGCCGCCCCGCTGCCATCGCCCGCGCGGGGCGTAACACGAACACGACCATCACCCTGCGCGATTACCGGGTCGGCGTCGCCTATGCCGTGGCGCTGTGGTCCGGTCCGGGCTGGACGGGTGCGCTGGAGGATCTGGCGCAGGCCCTGCGCCAGCCGGTCTTCACGCTCTATTTGGGCCGCAAGTCCTGCCCGCTGGCCGCGCCCCCCGCCCCGCGTATCGTCAAGGCTGAAGATCCCTTGCAGGCGCTGGCCTTGGCTGCCCGTCCGCCCTTCGGCCATCGGGGCGCGCTGCGGCTGGTCGCCTCGGACGAGCCCATGAGCCCTGCCGATGTGCGGGACAGCCGCAACGACCTGCCCGTCGAGCGCGCGAAATGGCACTTCGCGCAACGTCCCGTGTTCATCCACCGGCCCGCGGCCGAGGGGGCGACATGAGCCTTTGTCTCTCTCGCGTCACGCTGGCGCGCAATCCGGCGACCACCGCGCTGAAGGCGCTGATCAACCCGATCGAGGGATCTGCGCTCGACCGGCTGCACGACCCCGAGCGGGGTCGGATCATGGACGCCCATCACCGGCTGATCTGGGCGCTGTTCGCCGACGATCCCGACCGGCGCCGCGATTTCCTGTGGCGGGCCGAGGGGAATGGGCGCTTCCTGATCCTCTCGCCTCGCCCCCCCGCCGCCGATGGCGCGGGGCTGTTCCTGCCGCCCGAGGTCAAGCCTTTTGCGCCCGACCTCCGGGCGGGCGACCGGCTGGGCTTCGTCCTGCGCGCGAACGCCACGCGGACGCGCAAGACCGTGCCCGATGTCCGTGCGCAGCGGGTGGATGTGGTGATGGACGCACTTCATGCGCTGCCTTCGGGGAGTGAAAGCGATGCCCGGCGCGAGGCGCGGATGGCCGCCGCCGAAACCGCTGGCCGCGACTGGCTGGCACGGCAGGGCGAAGTGGTCGGTTTCCAGGTGACGGATTTCGCTGCAGCCGACTATTCGGTCGTTCCGCTGCCAGCACATGTCGGCCCCCGCAAGGGCCAGCCGCAATTCGGCGTCATCGAGATGACCGGGCGGCTGGAGGTCACCGATCCCGACGCCTTTCTCGCGCAGATTGCCGTGGGCTTCGGCCGCGCCAAAGCCTTCGGCTGCGGGCTGATGCTGATCCGGCGGGCGTAAGGCATGGCGATCCCCGGCCTGCCGCCGCCAAGGCCGATCCCGCTCAAGGACCGCGCCTCCCTGGTCTTCGGCCAATCATGGAGAAACAAGAAACGGCTTTCAAGATCACAAATTCCACTGTTTCAGGGCCGGTAGCCGAAGGTTTCGAAATCGCGGGCGTAATGGTCGCGCACGCGGATGCGGTCGGCGGGACTCCATTCGATCTCCAGCGGGTCCGAGCGCAATTCGTGGGGATTCTGCTGGGGCGGGGTCACGCCCAGCCGCTCGGCCACGGCCGCCAGGGGGCCGGAGAGGCCGTCCTCGAGCTTGAAGACCTCGACATCCTTGCCGAGGAATTCCCATTGCGGGCGCAGGTGGTTGTCGAGGTGGAACTTGGCGCGGCGCTGCTGGTCCAGGTTTTCCTCGATCCAGGGCGAAAAGGCGGGCAGGCCCTTCCAGAAACTGTCCTTGGCCAGCTGTGCCCGCATCCGGTATTCGCTTTCGATCCGGTGATAGGGGTTGCGCACGATGGTAAAGGCGTAGTCGAAGAAGCCCTCGCCCAGCAGCGCCTCGATATCCTGCGCGCGATAATGCTGCGGCGTGCAGCGGCTGGCATGGGGAATGCCCATGGAAAACAGCCGCAGGGGCGCGATGCCCTTCATCCAGCTCTCGACCGAGGTGCCCCCCGCCTTCGGGATATGGATGAAGAGGATACGCTTGCCGTTATGCTGGATGAAGGGCATGGTTTGTCCGGTGGGTATACGATTCAGGCCATGAGTATGGCTTAATTCCTCAAGGGCGCAGCAAGCTTATGCGGCACGCCATGTTCGGTCAGATAGGCGTAGAAGCGCGCATAGGCTTCCTGATATTTTTTCGCGAACCCGTCCGTTCGGTAGTATTTGTCAAAGATATCTCCGACGGTTTTCTCTTCTGAAAGAGCTTTCAGAGGAGCTTGCGGCAGGCCAAGATAGTCGCAGAACTCTTGGGTCCGACTGTCATGGACGATCCACAGGCTGGGCACGCCCGACTGCATCGCCGCCATATTTCCATGGAAACGCGTTCCGATGCAGGCATCGAATTCGCCGCTGCTGAGCTTCGCGAACCAGGGCGGCATCGAGTAGTATTGGACGAACTTCTCTCTCACCCAGCGGTGATACTCTGAAAAATCAAGCCGACCGGATTTGAAAAGATTGTAAAGCTGCGGGCTTATCAAAGAGCGAACGTTTTCCGGAAGATTGTCAATGGCTGCGCCCTCGTCCAACTGCGCCAACTCATACTCAAAATGCTCCGTCTGGCCAATGAAAGCCGCACCCTCGGACATCGCCTCTTTAATAAGAGGCAATTCTCGGGCATGATACGTAACGTTGACAACCAAACGGTCAGCATTCGGCGTTTCAGTCAATTCCGGAATTTTGAAATCTGGACGACGACTGATGAAGCAAGACTGGCAGCCAATCACCTCGACGTTATGGATGCCAAGATGCTTGCAAAGATCTGCGGTAAACTCGCCTCTAACCGCAATTTTTGAGGAATGATGTGAAATTACTGCAAGAAGGCGCCTAGTGTCCGGGGAGATATCCATGTCCGAAAGTGACTGCCCAAGTCGAGCTTGCGCTCCCAAGCCAAAAACCACGACTGGCAAATTAAGCTTCTCTATGATATCGGCTCTCTTCCTGTGGCCTGAATCAAGGGCATCATTGCCTCTGTTCCTAACTAAATTGGCCGCAACGAACGCAATATGTGTCAGATTAGCCCGGTAGTCCTCCACCGTCTCTTCAGTAAGGTTGTTTAAAAAAATATCACGATGCTGCCCAACGACATACCGGGCAGCAAAACCATGCAGAAAGTTTCCCGTATTTTCACGTGAACCTTCTCGTTTTTGCGAAGAATTTCCTAGAAATCCGACGCTGCCACCTTCTTTTTGGAGGGCGAAATTGACTGTTGATTGGACTTTGAGCACTCTTATCTCCACCGTAGGGGATTAAAATAACCAGCTGTTTATGTACTGGTCTTTTCTGCTTCTAGGTGATTGATGCGCCGCTCCAGCCGACGAATACGCTGCGCTTGATCTAATGTAACTTCCAGCAGCGCATCCAACAACCTATTACGCAATACACTGATTTCCGGTATCGTAGGTGGGGTGTTGGTGAAAGTGCGAAGATCATAGCCAAAAGTGGCCGCGAACTGGTCAAAAAGTGCTGCCTGCTCCCGAACAATTAGGTCAGTTTCTGAATAATCAAAACTGGCTTTCATCACATCTTCTAGTTTCGGAACGGTTGCAAGACTTGGGAGTACTGCCTGATTGAAGGCAGCAGGCAGCACATGTTGAGCAAATCTGTTATTAAATAGAGCGCGCAAAACTATTTCAGCATCTTCGCCCCGTTCCAACACTCGCTTGTCTGGAACATCGATCTCGAAGCCGATTGCTTCTGAAAAATCGCTCACAATGTCGGCAGCTGCATCATAGGATCGCACTTCCAAGATGTCTCCCAACTGCCGGTGCCAATGCAGCAGACCGGAATACCAATGTACCAACTTGCGCGCCTTGACCGCGTAAGGTTGCACCGGGCCAGGTTCCACCTTGTCCCGCACGCCCCACTGAACGTAAGCTGAAGGCAGCCATGCTGCAGGATCACGGGCATAGCCAATAGCCCGTACCGAGATTCCCCTCTCCCGCAGCCGATCAATCATCGGTTTCAATTGCCACGCTTTACCGGAAAGCGCCTCATTGGATATAATGAAAGATTGTATCCCACCGGCTAGGCGTACTTGTAGAACATCTATTAATACATCCGCGAAACGCGTCATCTCTTCGGCTGGTAGAGAAAAAAACTGATCTTGATTGAGTACCCCCCGGAAGCGTGGGTCTAGCATATCGAACCACATGCCCAAATACTCTGCCCCTTGGGCCGCAAGCCGTTCGGCACTGGCTGCCAAGGCAGCTTGAATCGCGCTGGACCCGGTTTTCCCCATTCCAATATGCAGGATCAGGTTCATAACATCTCACTTTCATTGGTCTGACTACGCCCTCGAGTAATCATTTTAGTATCCGCAGCATAGGCCAGCTCGATAAGGACGCTCGATGTCTCGGATAGGTTCGAGTTCGCCCAGCAGCACGTGGATATCCTCGCATGATGATACTGCGAGCAGTGATGAGTAGGGGCAATGTCCATGGAAAACAACCGCCAGCGGCAGAGCCGCGATCAGGGTCTGGATCATGTCCGAGAACTCCGCGTCATCACGCCAATTCGGCAAGTGATGCTCGTCCAATCGCCGCGCTAGCTGAACGTCGCCGCGAATGGCATCGACCGCTTCGCTGACCCCAAAGCAGGCCAGCGACGCCTCCAATTCGTTGCTGAGATAACGCAGGACGTTCAGAAAGCGGCGCTGTTCGCGGTGCGTGCCAGCCAACAAATTGTGGACCTCGTCGATCATGATCATCCGCAATCCAAGGTCGCGAAGAAGGCTCACAACGCGAACCTCCAGTGAAGCAACGCTTTGGGCGCGCAAACTCAAGGCCGCTGCAGGCGCACCTACCGCGGCGAGGATATGTAGATAGAACCGCCGCTCGTCAGGGGCCGGCGGCGCCTGAAGCAGAAGAAGCGGGGTGCGAGTAATGCCCAATTCCGAATTATATTCCGGCGCATACCTGCGCGATAGGTTACGGGCGATCATGGTCTTGCCGATGCCAGAGGCACCATGCACGAGAAGGCCAGGCATGCGGGTTTGTCGTGGCGCCTCGATCAGGCTCTGCAACCTAGCCAACACTTGCTCCGCCCGCGGAAAGCCGATCCAGATGTCCGATTGAATAAGGGCAATACGGCCGTCTTCCCCAGTTCCGTTTGTCCTCAATTCACCATCTCTCCACTTTAAACAGCGGGCGCGATGTATCACCCGTGTCGACCGGACGCAGCCCTTCGAAGGTTGAATCAGCCGGGCTTGAACCTTTCAAAGTCCCTTTTCTTTCACGGGATCGTCGTTCGGCCTTGGTGAGTTGGCGGCTTTCCCCCTCGATCTGGCGTTGCTGCCGGATTAACTCGGCAAGGACCAACTCATTGGACCCCGTTCGGCCCAACGCCCGTGCTGTTTTCATCGCCTCACGATATTCCCACAAAGACACGGGCGGAATCTCCAAGTTGCGGTACCGCGCCTCAATACACCGTCCACCATCCAATTCGACCCAGATCACTGAGAGATTGCGGGGATCGTAGCGGACGACCACCTTTCCGTCCTTGCGACCAACATGCCCTGCAAGCGCATCGGACCAATATCTAAGATCAAACAGATGTATGCCATCACGCCGAACCTGTCGCAGTTCACTCGGTAGGAAGCTCACCCGAAACGCCTCCATATCGAACGGAATGTCCCCGGCCATTTCACCAGAGAGAGCCTCCCATTTGGCGACGGGCGTGCAGCCAAGGCTCGAATGGATGCTGTTGTTGTAGCGGCATATCTCGAGGGCAAACCAGCTGTCGAACTCGCTCAGGGTCATCGTGGCCATGGCCTCGGCGTCATAGCTGCCCTTGGCCGCGACAGAAGACTGCGTTGTACCAGGCAACAGGTGCACGGCCCCCATCATGGTGCCGATCAACCGCTCGATATGGCCGCCAAAATGCGGGCTTCCCGGCGGTCGGTACCGAAGGTCGATCCCCCATTCCGCGCAGGCCCCCTTGAAAACCCGAGATTGGAAATCACTGCCGTTGTCGACATGAATGCTACGTGGTTTACCCTGTGCGGGCCACTCAGCCTTGCTTTCCAGATCGGCCAAAAGCTCCGCCTTCGGTGCTACCGCGCGGGTCAGGCATAGTGCAATCGACAGTCGAGAGGGGGCTTCAAAGCTGACATAATAGCCCGTGACCAAGCGCGTGGCGATGTCGATCGCCAGTGTCACCCATGGTCGGCCGATGGGCTTGCGCTCGAAACTGTCTACAAGGATGATGTCCGCGGGCGTATGATCGATCTGAACAATATCCAACGGCAATTCAGCTCGATTGCTTCCAGTTACAGGCGCAAACCTATGTCGCGCCGCCTTGGCACCCTCTCGTGCCTTCATCACCTCGCGGGCATCCATTGCATCAAGTCGACGCTGAACCGTCCGCCGTGTTGGCATCTGCAATCCCAGTGCCCCGCAGGCATTGCGGATTTCTTTCACCACACGCCCCAAGCTAGGACGCTCTCGCCGCAAATAGTACCGGGTCAAGTGTTCTTCGATGACGACTTCGACCTCGCGGGAAACCAAAACTGTTCCCGCGCGGCGGCCACGCTTCCGGGGAGCCAAGGAGCTGGTTCGCCCGCCTTCCTCTGCAAGCCGTCTAATCCACCGCCAAACCGTCGCCCTGCTGACACCGAGCTCCCAGACCGCATCGCGTACTCCGCTTTCCAAGCTGCCGGTGCCTGCGAGATAGTCCCGAACAAGTGGACGCAGCACCGCCGCCCTGCGCGCGGCTTCCGCTCCATTTGCACCAAATTCGTCTCCGTCACTCTCCATAGCCCTTAGCCACGCGCCCCCTTAGGGCGTGTTGACAAAAGGGGTTCACCGGGCGCGGTGATCGTGATTCAAGCTGGTATCTGCAATGGAGACCAGCGTGGCACGAGACCTGATGTCGAACGACG
>NZ_JBGOSN010000062.1:0-20629 GCF_046335115.1 Paracoccus sp. P2
GCGGCGGGCTGACGACGCAACCCCATGCGGCCGCGGACGCGTTCGGCCGGCCGATCCGGGTCACGATCACGCCCGGCCACTGGGCCGACAGCCCGCAGGCGAAGTTGCGCCAGGCGGCATTCCTCCGTCTGCGCCCGCGCTGCCTTTCAGCCCGATCCGGGCTGGCCGGCCGCAAGACGGCCACAAGGGAAATCGCCTCCTCGCCCGGACCGGAAGGGCTCCATGCGGCGCACCGCATCGCCCTGCAGCGCCATCGGCTCAAGGGCCCGGACGCGCCCCGTCCCCCGCGCGCCGCGCCGCCTTACCAGTGGCCGATATTGCCCATGCTGGCCCAGGGCTCTTGCGGCGCCAGCGACTCGCCCTCTTGCAGCAATTCGATCGAGATGTTGTCGGGGCTGCGGACAAAGGCCATGTGGCCGTCGCGCGGCGGGCGGTTGATGGTCACGCCGGCATCCATCAGCTTCTGGCACATCTCGTAGATGTTCTCGACCCGATAGGCGAGATGGCCGAAATGCCGGCTGTCCGAGGGCAGGCCATCGTCGCCGTCCCAGTTCCAGGTCAGCTCGACCGGGCATTCCGGCTGGCCGGGCGGCGCCATGAAGACCAGGGTGAAGCGCCCTTTTTCATTATCGATTCGCCGCGTCTCCTCCAGCCCGAGCAGGCGAAAGAACTCCATCGTCTTTTCCAGATCGAGCACGCGGACCATGGTGTGCAGATAGCGGACCTTCATCTGTCGTTCCTTTCCGTTCGCTGCGGCCAGACTGGCATGGCGGCGGCCGGACCGCAACGTGGGGCGATCGGCTGCACCCGCCGCGCCAATACTGCCGGTTGATTGAATCCCCCGTCGGTGCCACAAGATATGCCCAACAGCACGAAGGATTCCGCCATGCCCCTGACCCCCGAACAACAGGCCGAGATCGACGAGCTGCGCGCCAGCCCGCGCCCCACCCTGCGCGCCGTCTCCGAGGGGATGGAGGGCCATCTCTACCGGGCGCATCCGGTGCTGGATCACGGGCTGGTGCGGGTCATCGACTACATGGGCGACGACGGCGCGATCACCCAGGCCGCGCGCGTGAGCTATGGCCGCGGCACCAAGTCGGTCAGCAACGACGAGGGGTTGATCCGCTACCTGATGCGGCACTGGCACTCGACCCCGTTCGAGATGTGCGAGGTCAAGTTCCACGTCAAGCTGCCGGTCTTCGTCGCCCGGCAATGGATCCGCCACCGCACCGCCAACGTGAACGAATATTCGGCGCGCTATTCGATCCTGGACCGCGAATTCTACATTCCCGCGCCCGAACATCTTGCCGCGCAATCGACGGTGAACAACCAGGGCCGCGGCCAGGTGCTGGAGGGCGACGAGGCCGCCCGCGTCCTCGACATCCTGCGCGAGGACGCGATGCGCAGCTATGACCATTACGAAGCGATGCTGAGCCAGGAGGGCCAGCAGGGCCTGGCGCGCGAACTGGCGCGCATGAACCTGCCCGCCAATGTCTATACGCAATGGTACTGGAAGGTGGACCTGCACAACCTGTTCCATTTCCTGCGCCTGCGCGCCGATGCCCATGCGCAATACGAGATCCGCGCCTATGCCCAGACCATGTGCGGCATCGTCCGCGACTGGGTGCCCTTCGCCTATGCCGCCTTCGAGGATTACCGGCTGGGCGGGGTGCAGCTTTCCGCCAAGGGCGTCGAGGCGCTGAAGCGCCGCCTGGCGGGAGAGGCCGTCACGCAGGAGAACAGCGGCATGAGCAAGGGCGAATGGCGCGAGTTCGAGGCGGTCTGGGGTTGATCGTCAACCACCTGTAATGGGCCCGCTGCCCGGCAACAGCCGGGCCGGATCCTTCAGGACCGGCTCCGTTCAGCTTGGAAATGGCGACGACGCAGGCATGCCTACGCTGTGCAAAGCCGGGGCATCTGCATGAAAAGCCTTCCCGGATCACGGCCGATGATGATAACGGTTCTGCGTGATTCGTTAGTTGGTTAGGAGGTTGAGATGCGGATATTTTTGGCATTGGCGGCTACGGGATTCGTGTTGGCCGGATGCGCCGAGCCCGAGACAAGCACGATGTCGGGGCCGGGTGGAAACACCATCCACACGTCGCGTTGCACGACTTCGCCCGAAGGCTGCTACACGGAAGCGGCGAAGAAATGCGGAAGCTCGTACCAGGTGGTCGACAGCTACAGCAAGGCTGGCGGCACTTTGGCAGATGTCACGCCGGGTCCGGTCACCTGGTATTACATGACCTATCAATGCGGCAAGTCCGATGGCCGGCTTCCCAGCTTCCCGTTCCGCGGGCCGCAATACACGCCGCCAAAGACAACCCAATGCACGCAGCACGGCAAAACCACCTCCTGCTACCACTATTGAGGGGCACGGGAGAGGGCTTGTGCCATCCTCTCGCGTCATGGGCATCCTGGCACGGCAGCGGCCGACGATCCTGATCGTCACTGGCCGGATGCCCATGAAGATCCTCGCGCCCGCACCCCTTGCAGGGCGCGTCGCCCTATCCGCCCGTTTCAGGAAACCCGCGGATGAATGCCCGGCCGGGCGGCGTCTTAGGCTCAGATGGGGTATTCGGCTTGCGCCCCACCTCCCTTCCCGCTCGTCATGAGGTGCTGCGCTTCGGGCCGATGGTAGAGCGTGGTCTGTGAGAAGCAGCCACCAGCATCAGGGAAGGAAGCGCAGCACGAAGCTACAATGCCGGACTGGATGTATCGGTAAAAGAGACCGCGATCTGCATCCTCGACGAGGTGGCCGGATCCGTCGGGAACTCAAGGTCATAAGCCACCCGGAGGACATCTTTCGCGCCTTGAATGGCGTGGGTGCCCGGCTTGAGAGGGTCGGGCTGGAAGCGGGCCCGTTATCCCAGTGGCTGTCCGAGGGCCTGGCCAAGGCCGGCCTTCCGGCGATCTGCATCGAGACGCGCCACGCCAAGGCTTTCCTCAAGGCGCAGGTGGACAAGATCGACCGCAATGATGCGCGCGGGATCGCCCAGATGAAGGGCACCCTGTCGCCTGCGGTGTTGCGGACAAGCCATGTCTTGATGTCGTCGGGCTGCATCCGCGCCTCTGGGCAAACGCCCGNTGATGCGCGCGGGATCGCCCAGATGAAGGGCACCCTGTCGCCTGCGGTGTTGCGGACAAGCCATGTCTTGATGTCGTCGGGCTGCATCCGCGCCTCTGGGCAAACGCCCGATGGTGATCAGCCGAGGCATTCACAAGCCTGCCGCAGAAATGCCCGAACTGCTGGAGTTCAAGGCGCAGATCGAAGGGCTCTACGGCCCGGCCTCGCTGACCGAGATCGGCAGCACCTCCATGACCCCGACCTATGCCCGGAGCGAGGAGGGTTTCATCCCCGATCTTATGGGCCAGCCGCCGATGCGCTCCGAGATCCCCGACGGCAGCATGACCAAGGTCATCGAGAATTATCAGCCCTGCGTGTTTCACACCTATGTCGACAGCCGGGTGCGGTGGACTTCGCCTGGCCGCGCCGGAAACCCCTGATGCTGGGCTGCGTGGCCACATATAAGGTCACTTATGATGTCGAGCAGGACCGGCGCAGGATCGGCTTTGCCCTCACCGGCTATGAACTCGGCCGGTTGCACCGCGAGGAGCTGGACCGCCAGATCCTTGATACGATCAAGAATCCCGAGGTCAAGCCATCTAACCTGGACTTGTAAGCCGATGAACCGGCAACCGGCAGTGCCCCGGCAGGCGAGCGCGATGGGCGACGACCCGGACTTCCTGTTGCTCTATGACCTTGCACCGCTGGCAAAACGTGCTGCGCTGCTGGAGACGTTCTTCGTGCATCCCGACGAACGGCGGGGCTTTCAGCATATCGTCGATGACCCGTTGCTGCGCGCCCGGCTGGAATTCGAGTTCAAGCAGACGGTGCCCTTCGAGAGTTTCCACCTGCTGGTGGATACCGGCTTCGCCCGGCCCGCCGACGAATTCCGCCGCCGGTCGAAGCTGGCCTGTGGCCGGGTGCTGCCCAATGCCGTTGCCACCGACAGGATGCGCGACAAGCCGCCGGTGGTGCCGGGCCTCTGGGATGTGCATCGCTTCTTGGCCAGCTGCGCGCGCTGTCACCGGAGATCCGCGAAAAATCCCAAAGGGCCGCAGATACCTATACGCAATCATCGATGTGGCGACACGTTGCATCCTGGCGGTGCTGGCACCTTGCCCGGCCGGAACCACCGACCCCGCCGATCCCTAGACTGTTTGATCCCACGGTTTGATGATGCGCTCCATTCTTTGGAATGGAAGGATGCCTTATGGGACAAGTTCGTCATGGAAGCGCCACGACCACGCACGCTGTCCAAGCAGCAATAATGAGGGCCTGCCCGCCATTGGTCCGAGGGCTGGCCCGAATGATCGCAAGCTTCGCTCGCGCCGCTGAGCCGGTAGCGGGGCATCAACCCCAAGACCGTCGCGAAGTGGCGCAAGCGCGCGATGGCCGAGGATTTGCAGACCGGGCCGTCGGAGCCGCGATCCACCATGCTGACCGAGGCGGAGGAGGCGATGGTCGTGGCCTTCCGGCGCCATGCGCTGCTGCCACCGGACGATTGCCTTTATGCCCTGCAGTCCTCGATCCCCCACCTGACGCGATCCGCGCTGCACCGGTGCCTGCAACGACACGGCATCTCGCGCCTGCCTGATCTGGAGGACGACAGGCCGAGGCGGTCGAAGTTCAAGCTCTACCCCACAGGGTTCTTCCACATCGACAGTGCCGAGGTTCAGACCGCTGAAGGCAAGCTATATTTGTTCGTCGGCATCGACCGGCCGAGCAAGTTCGCTGTGACCCAACTCGTCGACAAGGCCGACAGGCAGACCGCCTGGGAATTGCTTCAGCATATGCCCGAAGCCGTTCCCTGCCGGGTCCACACCATTCTCACCGATAACGGGATCCAGTTTGCCGAGCAGCCTTGGAACCGGAACACGATCTACTCCCGGCCGATGCGCTTCGACATGATCTGCGAGGCAAACGGCATCGAGTACGCTCATCATTCCTTCCAATGATCACGTTTCTCCATCTTGGCAGCGGCCACCGCGCCGACATGTCCCTGACAATGCCCAGCACCTTGCGATGCAGCTGGGAGAATGCCTCCCGGAGCTTTTGTCTTGCGGCCCGCAAGACGCCGAACATCTCTCCCAGATCCGGCAAGGCCTCGATGAGATCCCTGACCCGGAGTTCGAATCCTCCCGCACCAACAATACCCACCTTGAGCCCGAAATTGCGCAACAGGCCGCGGATGTCGCTTTCGATCGCAAGAGCCTTTTCCTGCAGGAGCTTGCGGCTGCGCAGCAGGGCGCGGTGCTTCTGGCTGGCTACGGTCTTCACATGCACCGGGCATTGACACGCATCGCCGCCTTCACCGCGCAGGACTGGGACCAGCAGGCGCAGAGCCGGGCGCGCTATGGCGGCATCCGTTCGCTGGAGATCACCGGCGCGCCCGCGCAGGGCGTCTCCTCCGGCACGGCGATGGAGGAACCGGTCGCCGGCATGGAGGGCGGCTATGGCACCGCCTGGACCGCGCTGTCCCATCTATCAGGAGCGGCTGTCGGGCAGACGATGCTGTTCGCGCTGCCGGCCCTCGGCTCACGGCAGCCCATCCGGATTCCCGTCGTCATCCCCAGGACAGTGGGACATGGCGGGCTTGCCGCCGCATGGGGTTTTCCCGATCCCTCTAGGCCACCGCGCGGCGGTAAAGATGCCAGGTGGCGTGGCCGAGGATGGGCAGCACGACGATCAGCCCGGCGAACAGCGGGATCATCCCCAGCACCAGCGACACGGCCACGATCAACCCCCAGAGCGCGGTCGCGCCGGGGTTGCGGCGCGCGACGGCAAGCGAGGTCGCCAGCGCCACCGGCACCCCCACCGGGCGGTCGATCAGCAACGGGAACGACACCAGGCTGACGCAAAGCACCACGGCCGCAAAGACGAAGCCGACGCCGAACCCGGCCAGGATCATCGTCCAGCCCGCGCTGGTGGTAAATGCGTCGCGAAACAAGGCCAGCAGGCTGTCATAGGGTCCGGGCCCCAGGGTGACGACCCAGATCGCATGCGCGGCGAGCAGCCAGAAGGCGAAGATCACCGCAAGCAGGCAGCCCAGCGCCAGCACCGGCCCCAGCACCCTGCCGGTCAGCGTGGCCAGCACCGCGCCCCAATTCGTGTCCTCGCCCCGTTCGCGCCGCCGGCTCATCTCGTAAAGGCCGATCGCCGCGACCGGCCCGACCAGCGGAAAGCCCGCCGCCAGCGGAAAGAGCAGGTGTACCTGCCCGGCATTGAACGCCCAGGCGGCCAGGACGAAGCCGATCACCGGATAAAGCGCCACCGCGGTGATCACGTCGGTGCGCAGCGCGGCGAAGTCCTCGACGCCCTTGCGCAGCGCGTCGCGGATGTCGCCCAGGCTGATCCGGTTGACCACCGGCAGGGTCATCTCGTGGCTGCCGATCCCGTCCACCGCCGCCCCGGCGCCGCGGCCCATGCCGGCGAGCCTCTGCGCGCTCCAGCTCAGCGGGTTTCCAATCGTGTCTCGATGCATGGCTGCATCCTCCCTTCCTGGAGGGCCCGGAACCGGGCGAGGCGTCAGCCGAAGAACCCGGCCCCCGCCCGCGGAATACGCCGGGCCGAACCGTCCTCATCTGTCAGTCTAGCAGATGCAGCGCCAGGTTGCACTCTCGGAATCGCGGCAGGTGCCGGCGCCGGCGGGGCGCGCATGGCCCGAGCCGCGATGCCCGCCGCCATGGCATCCTCCCCGCCCCGGGGCCGCGGCCCGATCATGCCGGCCCGGCCAAGGCTAGCAGGTGCGCGACAGGAATTGCCGGCAGCGTTCGCTTTGCGGATCGCCAAAGACCTGTGCCGGTGCGCCGCGCTCCTCGATCCGGCCATTGTGCAGGAAGATCACCTGGCTCGACACGTCGCGGGCGAATTTCATCTCGTGCGTGACCAGGATCATCGTGCGGCCCTCTTCGGCAAGGCCGCGGATCACCTTCAGCACCTCGCCCACCAGTTCCGGGTCAAGCGCCGAGGTCGGCTCGTCGAACAGCAGCACCCGCGGCTCCATGCACAGCGCCCGGGCAATGGCGATGCGCTGCTGCTGGCCGCCCGACAGATGGGCGGGATACTGGTCGCGCTTGTCGTAAAGCCCGACCTTGTGCAGCAGCGCCTCGGCCTTGTCGCGGGCCTCGGCGCGGCTCAGGCCCAGCACATGCACCGGGGCCTCGACGATGTTCTGCATCACCGTCATGTGCTGCCACAGGTTGAAGCTCTGGAACACCATCGACAGCGAGGTCCGGATACGCCGCAACTGGCGCGGATCGGCGGCGTGCAGGTCGCCGTCGCGGCCGGGACACAAGGCCAGTTCCTCGCCCGCGACCTCGATCCGGCCCCGGCTGGGCAGTTCCAACAGGTTGATGCAGCGCAGGAAGGTGCTTTTTCCCGAACCCGAGGCGCCGATCATCGACACCACCTCGCCCTCGCGCGCGGTCAGATCGACGCCCTTCAGCACCTCCAGCGGACCGTAACGCTTGTGCAGATCCTCGACCCGGACGGCGAGGGGGGATTGCGGGTCGGGTTTGGGATGAAACATGGTTTCCTCGGGGAAATGGCGGGTCATGCGGCGCGGCCTGTCGACTGGGGGCGCTGAAAGGCCAGCAGCCGCGCCTCGATACGGCGGAACAGCCAGACCAGGGTGAAGGCGATGGCGGCATAGAGAACCGCCGCGATGCCGAAGGCGCTGAAAGGCGCATAGGTGGCCGAGTTCACGTCGCGGGCGATCTTGAGGATGTCCGGCACCGTCGCGGTGAAGGCGATCGAGGTGGCATGCAGGACTAGGATCACCTCGTTGCCATAGGCGGGCAAGGCGCGGCGCAGCGCGCTTGGCAGGACGATCCGGCGATAGACGCCAAGGCTGGTCATGCCGAAGACGCGCGCCGCCTCGACCTCGCCCGGCGGCACGGCACGGATGGCGCCGGCAAAGATCTCGGTCGTATAGGCGCAGGAGCAGATGCCGAAGGCCAGGATGGCGCAGTTGATCCCCTCGCGGAAAAACCCGTTCAGCAGGGGCTGGGACTGCACGAAGGACAGGCTGTAGACGCCGCTATAGAGGATCAGCAGCTGCACATAAAGCGGCGTGCCGCGGAAGACATAGGTGAACAGCCAGACCGGCAGCCGCAGCCAGGGATTGGCCGAGGCGCGCGCCACCGACAGCGGCACCGCCAGCACGAAGCCCAGGGCCAGCGAGGCGATCAGCAGCCACAGCGTCATCGCCACGCCGGTGATCTTGTAGCCGTCGGTCCAGAGATAGGCTTTCCCGTATTCCTGCAGGATCTCGATCATGCGGCATGCCTCCGGGTTCCGGCCGAAAAGCGCCGTTCGAGCAGCAGGACGGCCAGGTTGATGACCGTCGCCAGGGCCAGAAAGATCAGGGCGCTGAGGATACTGAAATAGAAGAACTGCCCCGAGCCTTTCCCGGCGTCCTGCGTCGCCTTGATCAGGTCGTTCAGCCCGATCAGCGATACCAGCGCGGTGGCCTTGATCATCACCTGCCAGTTGTTGCCGATGCCCGGCAGGGCGTGGCGCATCATCTGCGGAAACAGCACGCGGCGAAACAGCGTCCAGGGCGGCATGCCATAGGCCAGCGCCGCCTCGATCTGGCCGCGATGCACCGCCGCGAAGGCGCCGCGGAAGGTCTCGGTGAAATAGGCGCCATAGATCACCGCCAGGGTGATGACCCCGGCCGAAAACGGGTCGATGTCGATCTGCGCCCAGCCCAGCGCGTCGGTCAGCCGGTTCAGCCAGATCTGCAGGCTGTAGAACAGCAGCAGCATCATCACCAGGTCGGGCACGCTGCGGATCACCGTGGTATAGCCCGCCCCCAGCGCCCGCAGCCCGCGGCTGCGCGACAGCTTGCAGCCCGCGCCGACAAGCCCCAGCAGGAAGGCCCCGATCATCGCCAGCAGCGCCAGCTTCAGCGTCATCATCAGCCCCGCCAGCACCAGCGGGCCGTAACCGTTCAGGAACATGCTCCCTCCCTCCGTGACCGGCTTGTCGCGCGGATCGCGCGGGATGCCCGCCCCGCCCTCATGGGGCGGGGACCGGGCGCAACCGGCCGGGCTCAGTCGCCATAGACGTCGAAATCGAAATACTTGTCGTTGATCTTGCGATAGGTGCCATCGGCGCGGATCGCCGCGAAGGCCCTGTTCCAGTCCTCGCGCAGCGCGGCATCATCCTTGCGGAAGCCATAGCCGGAGCCGATGCCGAAATAGGCCGGGTCGTTCATGTCGGGACCGGCGAACTCGAAGCCGGCGCCGTCGGGCTTTTTCAGAAAGCCTTCGCTGGCCTGGATCGAGGCCTGGAGCGAGGCGTCCAGCCGGCCGCTGATCAGGTCGGCATAGATCTGGTCCTGGGTCTGGTAGGACACGATCTCGACCCCCTCGGGCATCCAGACCGCGCGCGCGAAGTTTTCCTGGGACGATCCCTGCTGCACCCCGATCCGCTTGCCGCGCAGCGAAGCGGCCGTCGGTTCCAGCCCCGAGCCCTTGCGCGCCACCAGGCGCGAGGGCGCGTTGGAATACTTGTCCGAAAAGGCGATCTGCTCGGCCCGTTTCTCGGTGATGGTCATGGACGAGGCGATGACGTCGAACTTGCGCGCCTGGAGCGAGGGGATGATGCCGTCCCAGTTGCTTTCGACCCAGACGCAATTGGCGCGCAGTTCCGCGCAGATCGCCTCGGTGATCTCGATGCCGAAGCCGGTCAGCGAGCCGTCGGGCTGCTTGTATTCCAGCGGCGGATAGGTCGGATCGACGCCCAGCCGGATGGTCTGGCCGGTCCGGTCCTCGGCCTGGGCAGCGCCCGCGCAAAGCAGGGCAAGAAGCGAAATCCTGATGGTGTTGAGCATGATGTTTCCCTGTCGTGATGATCTCAGGCTTGGCAATGGTCGCCCTGGGCGCCTGCCGTTTCCGCCGCCGCGCCCGGCGCCAGGAACGCTTCCGCAAGCTTGACCCAATAGCTCGCGCCCATGGCCAGGGCCTCGTCGTTGAAGTCGTAATGCGGATTGTGCAGCGGGGCGCTGTTCACCCCATTGCCGATATGGATGTAGGAGCCGGGGCAATGCTCCAGCATCAGGGCGAAATCCTCGCTGACCATGGCCGGGCGGAGGTCGGGGACGATGGCCTCGCGGCCCAGCCAGCCCTCGGCCACCCGGCGGGCCATGGCCGTCTCGGCCGGGTGGTTGACCAGCACCGGGTGGCTGCGGCGGTAATCCACCACCGCGCGGGCGCCAAAGCTTTCCGCCTGGGCCTCGGCCAGCCGGCGGATGCGGCTTTCCAGCATGTCCCGCAGATCGGGCGAAAGGCAGCGGATGGTCAGTTCCATCTCGGCCGTCTCGGGGATGACGTTGGCGGTGTCGCCGGCATGCAGCCTGCCCACGGTGACGACCGCCGCCGCCTGCGGATCGACATTGCGCGCCACGATGGATTGCAGTGCCGAGACGATGGCGGCCCCCACGACCACGGGATCGATTGTCGCATGCGGGGTGGCGCCGTGGCCGCCCATCCCCTCGACCCGGATGCGGGCGCTGTCGGCCGAAGCCATGGCCGGACCAGCGCGAAACGCCAGTTGACCCGTGGGCAGGCCGGGCAGGTTGTGCATGGCGAAGACCGCCTCGCAGGGGAACCGGTCGAACAGCCCCTCGGCCAGCATGCGCGCGGCACCGCCCAGCCCTTCCTCAGCCGGCTGGAAGAGCAGGTTCAGCGTGCCGGCGAAATTGCGGCTTTCCGCAAGATGGCGCGCCGCGGCCAACAGCATGGCCGTGTGGCCGTCATGGCCGCAGGCATGCATCCGGCCCGGTATCGTGCTGCGCCAGGCCAGGTTCGTGGCCTCGTGGATCGGCAGGGCATCCATGTCGGCGCGCAGGCCAAGCGCGCGGCCCGCGCCGTTGCGCAGCCGCCCGACGACCCCGGTGCCTGCCATCCGGGTCACCTCATAGCCCCATTGCGCCAGCAGCCCCGCCACCAGGTCGCCGGTCGCCGTTTCTTCGAAACCCAGTTCGGGATTGGCATGGATGCGGCGGCGGATATGAACCGCCTCGGCGCTGATCTTGCCGATCTCCGGCAATATCGCCTTGTCCATCCTCCTCCCCCCTCTCGTCGCCGACCCGGCATGGGGTCTGTCAGGCACCATAGCGCAGCGAGAATGTTGCGGCGGAGACAAAAATTTCTTATGGATATAACCAATGGTTGTCATGGTGGCACGATGAAGCTGCATCAACTCGAGGCGCTCGTCGCCAGCGCCGAAACCGGCAGCGTGCGCAGCGCCGCCCGACGGCTTGGCATTTCGCAACCGGCAGTCACCCGCGCGCTGCGCGAACTGGAGACAGAGCAGCAGTTGCCCCTGCTGGTGCGCTCGCCCACGGGGCTCAGTTTCACGGATCACGGGCAGGCGCTGCTGGCGCATGCCCGGCTGATCCTGAACCAGATGCGGCAGGCCGAGGAACAGATGGGCCTGCGGCGCGGCCGCCTGGAAGGCAGGCTATGCGTCGGCATCACGCCCTGGGTCTCGCTGATCCTGCTGCCAGACGTGCTGCGCGCGTTTCGACAGCACATGCCCGAGGTGCAGCTGGAGCTTTTCGACAGTTTCGCCATGATCGCCCAGCCGCTGCTGCGCACGGGGTCGATGGATCTGATCATCGGCCAGCCCTCGCCCGGCATGTCGCCGCAGGAATTTCGGATAGAGCCGATCCTTCGCTACGAGACGGGCATCATGGTCCGGCGCGATCACCCGCGCATGGGCTGCGACAGCATCCACGGCCTGCTGGACCAGGACTGGCTGCTGAACTTCGCGCCCGACGGGCGCGAACGGCTGATCGAGGAGGTCTTCACCCGCCATGGCGCCCAGCTGGACCCCAGGCGGATCGTGCAGGCCAACTCGGCGCTGCTGGCGCAATCGCTGGTCGAGCAAAGCGACATGTGTACCTGGGTGCCGAAAATCATGGCGGTCGCACCGATGTTCGAAGGGCGCACGGTGATCCTCGCGTTACGCGAGCGGTTCATGGCCTGCGATCTCTGCCTGATCAGCCGGAGACACACGCCGATGAGCCCCGCCGCCGAAATGTTCATCCATTGCCTGAAGTCCTCTGCGCGTGCACATGCGCGGAAATCGGGGGCATGGAGCAAGCTGCTTCATGTCGCGACGCAGGCTCCCTCCGAAGGATCGGGCCGGGGGTGACTTGCCGCCGATGCGCTCGACCGCGTTCAGCAGCCCGTTCTTTCTGCAACTGCCGCGTCACGCCTGGCGCGCCTCCCTGCCACCGAAAAAGCTTTCGAACGCATATCGGGCAGGCAGGGCCGCGCCCGGAAAGGGCGAGTTGTCGTCCCTGTCGAAATTCGGGTGGGGGTGCGGAAAGCCCGAGCCGATACCGGCGCTGCGGCTCCCGATGCCCACGCCGTCCGGTTCCGGGCCGATCAGCCCCGACATGCCGGCCCCATGCAACGGCGGTTCGGGATTGGCGGGACGATGTCGCCAGACGGCTGACACGCCATCCCGGCCGGCCCCGGCCTCTTGCAGGATATCCAGCCTTCGTCCCTCCGTTTCGCGCGATCCCCGTCACGGCGCATGGCCATTCGGGATGGCGCCGATCGGCGCCCTTTCGACCAGTCTCCGACGGGCGGCGGGGATGCGTTCCGCTCCGGCGACGAAGGGATGTCAGGCTGACGCCATACGGTGAAATACGTTACCAGCATCAAGCCCATGCAAGACAGGCATGGCCATGAATCTGAGACAGCTGCGCCATTCCTGTCGGTCGCCGAGCGCGGCAGCATCAGCGCGGCCGCGCAATCCCTCTGCATCGCCCAGCCGGCGCTGACCCGGCAAGTTCGCGAGCCTGCGGCCGACCTGGACACGCAGCCTTCCAAGCGCGCGACCCGTGACGCCGACCGATGCCGGCAAGCAGCTTCGGCGCGATGCCGTGCGCCTGCTCAACGGCTTCGAGCCAGCTCGCCACCACGCGGGTCGCGCTGTCGCTGGGACTGCCCGTCATGCAGGTCATTCCATCGGAAATCGGCAGGCTCCGTCGCGCCTTGCCCGATATGCCGATCAGTTTCAGCCGCCTGTTGCCCGAAGCGCAGCTTCTGCTTTTGCGCGCAGGACGGCTGGATGCGGGCTTGTCGCCCTTGCGTCCGAAGGGCTCTGGGGAGCTGATGGGAATCCCCGTCTATTCCTCCGGCATGGCCGTGGCTTTCCCCGGCGACCGGGACGGGCCCGGCAGCCGGCCGAAGCGGCCGAAAGACCTGGAAGGACGCGACTTCATCCTGATTCCGCGTCACCTCGCCCCGTCTCGTCCGAAATCAGCCGGGCTTCCTCACCCCGGCCCTGGCCATGGGCGCCTGCAAGGAAGGCCGCATCCGCCCCCTGCTGTCGGTGGGCGATACCGAAGAGCCCCAACCTCCCCGGCATTCCCGCCTCGACCATCGTCAAGGGTCTGCTCGGAAAGCGGCGAGAGCTTGCCTGACCCGGCCGCGCCGCAGCGGAACGGGCCGGCGCGGCCTGTCCGTTCCGCCGATCCGGCCGGCGGGAATGCATTCCCCATGGCCGCGCAGGGGCCGCGCGGTCAGCCTGCGGACGGGCCGGAGCCGGACGCGGCGTCACCCGCAGGCCTGTTCGCGTCATCGATCAGGCGGCGGTGGCGGCGGGCCTCGGCCATTATGTCCTCGAACCGCTCCAGCCCCTTCGCCTCCAGCGCCGCGATCAGCCGCAGATAGGCCTCGGCCGTGGCGCGGGTGTCGCCCATGGCGGTGTGACGTTCCTCGGGCGGGATGACGATGCCCAGCCGCTCGGTCAGCGCATCCAGCGAATGCGGCGCCGACTGGCCCCAGAGCATCGCCGAAAGCAGGATCGTATCCAGCGCCTGATTGTCGAAATGCGCCCCGGTCTCGGGCGCGGCGCGGCGCAGGAAGCCCATGTCGAAGGGCGCGTTATGGGCGACCAGCACCGCGTCCTCGGTAAAATGGCGAAAGGCGGTCAGCGCCGTGACCATGTCGGGAGCATCGGCCACCATCGCATCGGTGATGCCATGCACGGCGGTCGAGGCGGGCGGGATCGGCCGGCCGGGATTGACCAGCGTGTCGAAACGCTCGCCGGTCAGGCGGCCGCGGGCGATGCGCAGCCCGGCGATCTGCACGATGCGGTCGGTCGCGGGATCAAGGCCGGTCGTCTCGGTGTCGAAGACCACGCAGGTCAGGTCGGCCAGCCGCGACGAGGCCGCGCCGCGTCGCGCCAGGGCGAAGTCATAGGTCAGCCCGGCGCGGTCCGGCCGGTGCGAGGCGATGGGCAGCGGCAGGACCAGCCGCGCCTGGCCGTCCCGCGCCTCGGTCCAGATGCCGGTGGCATGGGCCGCCAGGATCTCGTGCCCGGTCAGTTCGGGCTGCGCCGGGTCGGGCGGCTCGGCCAGCCAGGATTCCAGCCGGTCCATGGGCAGCGGCGCCCCGGTCCAGAGCAGCAAGAGCCGCGCCTCGGACGCCTCGGCCTCGGCCTCAACCTCAGCGGCAAGGCGGGGGGTCGCGCCCTGTTCGCGCAGGCGTCGGTCCAGATGGCGCAGCAGCCCGTTCACCCCGGCCGCATCGGCCATCAGCATCAGCCGCGGCGGCAGGTCGGGCGCCGGATCCAGCCCGGCGGCCAGCTCGTTCAGCCCCGCCCCTCCGCGCGGGGCATCGCCGCTCATCGCCTCGGTCAATGCGCGCAGGGCATTGGCAAGCCCCTGCCCCTCGGCCCGGATCGCCTGGGCCAGCGCGGGCGGGATCGGACCCTCCAGCGCACCCAGCATCGGCACCAGGGTCGCGGCATGGCGGCGCAGAGTCTCCAGCAGGTCGCGCGGCGCGGGGCGCTGCGGCGGGCGGTCGTTCAGGATCAGCAGCGTGCCGCCATCGATGCGCCGCATGCGCCCCCAGAGCCGCTGCCCGGCCGAGCTCAGGCAGGTCAGGTCGGTCGCCGCCGCCCCCGCCGCCAACCGCGCCGCACCGGCCTCCAGCGCGCCACCGGGCAGGTGGCGCTCGATGGGGCGGTCCAGCGCGATGCCGGGCAGAAGATGCGCGGCCGAGGCGTTGTAGAACATCACCCGGCCGGCCGGATCGGTCATCACCGCGCCGGCGCCGATATCGGCGAGAATGGATTCCAGCGTCGCCTTTTCGCGCTGCAGGTCGGCGGCATGTTCGGCGATGGCATCGGCCAGCGCCTCGGCCGAACGCGCCCGCGCCTCGGCGGCATCGCGGGCGGCGGGGCCCAGATCGGCCAGATAGCGGGCCTCCTCGATCTCGGGCGCCTGACCGGTGCGCAAGCCCCCGGCCAGC
Source organism: Paracoccus sp. P2 (assembly GCF_046335115.1). Taxonomy (NCBI): domain Bacteria; kingdom Pseudomonadati; phylum Pseudomonadota; class Alphaproteobacteria; order Rhodobacterales; family Paracoccaceae; genus Paracoccus; species Paracoccus sp. P2. The sequence goes on from NZ_JBGOSN010000062.1 coordinate 15,349, forward strand.
AGCTCGATCGGGCGGGCCACGTTGCGGTCGAACAGGAACCAGATCCAGACCACCATCCCCAGCGCGCCGAAGCCCGCGATCAGCGCCGCCTGGACCAGGGCGTCCAGCATCGCCTGGACCGGGACGCCCCGGCCCGCAAGGCCCGCTCCCGCCACCCAGAGCGCCACGGCCAAGGCCGCAAGGATCGCTGCCGCAAGCCCCGCAAAGATCAGCAGCACCCGCAGCCGGAGCGAAAGCCGCGTCAGCATCGCCCGCCCAGGAGCCGCGCCAGTTCCGCCCGCAGCTCGGACAGCTCGAAGGGCTTGGCGATGAAACCGTCCGCCCCCAGCGCCAGCCCCTTGCGGCGCTCCACCACCGAGCCGCGCGCGGTCATCAACAGCACCCGCACGTCGTTCAGCGCCGGATCGGCCCGCACATCCTGCACGATCTGATAGCCCGAGACATCGGGCAGCATCACGTCCAGCAGCACCAGATCGGGATGGCTGGCGCGGATCTCGTCGACCGCGCCGGCGCCCGTGGCCATGCGGCGGTGCTTGTGGCCGTCGCGCGACAGCAGGAAATCCAGGGCGGTGGCGATATTGTCCTCATCCTCGACCACCAGGATGCTGGCCATCATCCCCCTCCTCCGCAGACGACGGAATAGGCCGGGTCCGAGGGGCCCGGCGGCGACCATGCGCCGCGCGCCGGCCGGACCAGCCCCTTGGCGCAATCGAATTCCTGCGGCACGACCAGCGTCGGGCCGCGCCGCTCCACCAGCGTGATCCCGGCCCGGCGCGTGCCCTCGGCGGTCTCCGAGATGCCGGCGGGATCGAGGGCGGCAAAGCGGATCACCACCGGCGCCAGATAGGTCCAGGGCGCCCAGGGCTGGCTGTCGCGGCCCACCAGCAGGATCTGCGCGCCCGCGGGCAACCGGGCGACCGCCCGGTCATACCAGGCGTAGTCATTCCAGACCGCATAGCCGACCATCGCCAGGCCGATGCCCGCCGGCAGCAGCCAGCGCGCCGGCGCCAGCCCCAGCTTGCGCAGCAGGTGCATCCCAGCATAAAGCAGCGCCGCCGCGCCCACGCCGACCGCGATCACGCCCAGCAATTCGACCCCGATCCCGGTCATATGCCCCTCATCCCAACATTCCCTTGCCGTGGCCTAGCGCCGATTGCATCCCCCGCACCACCACGAAGGCGTCGCGCAGATGGCTGCGCTGGAAATCGGGCAGCGCGGCGGGGGACAGATGGTTGCCCGGCCGTTCGCCCGCGCGGATCTGCGCGGCCTGGTTTTCCAGCCGCGTGGTCTGGATCAGGTCATAGGCCGCGATCAGGTCGCGTGCGCCGCTGCCCGAGATGATGCCCGCCGCCTGCGCCTCGACCAGCCGGGCCCTGGTGTTGACGGGCGCCAGCTGGCCCTGCAGCGCATAGATGCGCGCCAGGTCCGCCACCGGCACGACGCCGCTGAGCTTCATGTCGATCTGGTTGCGATGCTCGCCCGTGCGCGCGGTGGCAAAGCCGCCGATCAGCCCCAAAGGCGGGCGGTGCTTCATCGCGTTCGAGATCATATGCGCCACGAAGATCGAGTTCTTCGCCGCCATCCCCAGGGTTTCGGCCTGCAGCCCCTCCAGCAGCGCGGCATCGCCGCCGATGGCGCGCAGATCGAACATGACCGAGGCCAGCATCTGCGCCTCGGGGCTGGGATGGGCGATCCAGTCGCGGAAATAGCCGCGCCAGACCCGGCGCGGCTGGCGCCAGCGCGGGGTGACGGCCATCATCTCGCCGGGGCAATAGACATAGCCGCAGGCATTCAGCCCATCGCAAACGAAGCGCGCCAGATCCGCGAACCAGGGATCCTCCGGGTCGCAATCGTCACCCAGGATCAGGCAATTGTCCTGGTCCGACAGGCCGGTCTGTTCCTGCCGCCCCTGGCTGCCGCAGGCCGCCCACAGCCAGGGGCCGGGCGGCGGCCCCAGCCGCGCCTCGGCCATGACCAGCAGGCGCCGGGTCACGGCATCGGCGATGTCGGTGATCATGCGGGTGATGGTTTCGTGCCGGTGATGACCGTTGACCAGCTGCACCAGCAATGCGGGAATGCGTGCGGTGGCCGCCGCCATCTCGGCGACATCCCCCGATTGCGCGATGTCGCGGATCAGCGCCGAGGCCGAGATCGCCTGCACCCGCGTCAGGTCGGTCTGGCTGACCATGCCGACGAAGCGGCCCTTCTCGACCACCGGCAGATGGCCGATGCGGCGCTCCAGCATGATGTTGAGCACGTCATAGCCCAGCTCCGCCGGCGAAAGCGTGATCGGATCGGGCGTCATCACCTGCGCGACGGGCACGTTCACGTCGCGCCCCTCGGCGACGATGCGGTTCGAGATGTCGCGGATCGTGACCAGCCCGACCAGCCGCTCCCCGTCCAGCACGCCGATGCTGCTGACGCGAGCATCGCGCATGGCGCGGGCGGCCTCGATGGCGGGGGTCTCGGGCGTGCAGGTCAGCGGCGCCCGCCGCCCGATCAGGTCGCCGACCTTCAGCAGCGCCAGATCGCTTTCGCGACTGCCGGGCAGGCCGCTGCGGTCGAAGAAGCGTGCAACCGCACGATGGCTGCCGATCAGCCACATCAATTCGGCGCGGGGCAGCATCAGCACGGTCGAATCCTCGATGGCCGTCGCAGTGGTGACTGCCACGCCGTCGCGCAGCAGCCCCCTTTCGCCAAAGGAGTTGCGCGCCATCAGCTCGGAAACGGAATCCCCCGCGGCATCCGAGACCCGGACCCGGCCGCTTTCGATCAGGTAAAGCCCCGCCAGCCGGTCGCCGCGGCGATAGATCACGCTGCCGGCCGGATAGTCCCTGCGCTTGAAGGCCGCCGCGACCCGCGCCAGCTCGTCCTGCGGCAGGCTGTCATAGGGATGAACCGTGGCGATGAATGCGGCGATGTCGTTCATGGTCCCTGCCCTGCCGAACGGCGGAAAGGCCGCGCCCCGCGAGGGGGCGCGACTGTTCGTCAATGCGCCTGCGCCGCGCCGGCGCCACGCGGAACGCGGATCGACTCGACCAGGTCGCGCACCTCGGCGGGCGGCTCCTTGGTGGCGGCGGACACCAGATAGGCCACCGCGAAGTTGATCACCGCGCCGATGGTGCCGAACGAGGCCGGCGAGATGCCGAACAGCCAGGCATCCGCGGTATCGGGCAGCATGTTGGTCCCCGAGATGAAGAACCAGCCCTTGTAGGTGAAGATATAGACCAGCGTCGAGATGACCCCGGCCAGCATCCCCGCCATCGCGCCTTCCTTGTTCATGCGCGTCGAGAAGATGCCCATCATCAGCACCGGGAAGATCGAGCTGGCCGCCAGGCCGAAGGCCAGCGCCACCGTCTGCGCGGCAAAGCCCGGCGGGTTCAGGCCCAGGATCGTGGCGACCAGGATCGACACCGCCATCGAGACGCGGGCCGCGAACAGCTCGCCCTTCTCGCTGATGCCGGGATTGATCGCGCCCTTGATCAGGTCGTGGCTGACCGCGCCCGAGATCGCCAGCAACAGGCCCGCCGCGGTGGACAGCGCCGCCGCCAGGCCGCCGGCGGCGACGATGGCGATGACCCAGCCCGGCAGGTTGGCGATTTCCGGGTTGGCCAGGACCATGATGTCGTTGTTCACCGTGGTCAGCTCGTTGCCCTGCAGGCCCTGCTCAGCGATCACCGTGGCCAGCGGCTCGTTCGCCGCCCCGGCCTCGTTATAGTACTGGATCAGGCCGTCGCCGTTCTTGTCCTCCCAGTTCAGCAGGCCGGTCAGCTGCCAGTTGCGCATCCAGTTCAAGTCCTCGCGGTTCTGGATGTCCTCCAGCGACACGGCCGGCTGGCTGAAGGTCTCGCCCGTCTCGGCGCCCGGCCACATGGTCGCGGTCAGGTTGAAGCGCGACATCGAGCCCACCGCGGGCGCGACGGTATAGAGCAGCGCGATGAAGACCAGCGCCCAGCCCGCCGATTTGCGCGCATCGGCCACTTTCGGCACGGTGAAGAAGCGGATGATGACATGCGGCAGGCCCGCGGTACCGATCATCAGCGCCATGGTGAACAGCACCATGTCCAGCGTCGAGTTATGGTGCCCGGTATAGGAGCGGAAGCCCAGGTCGGTCACCACCTGGTCCAGCTTGGCCAGGAACTTGGCGCCCGAGGCGTCATGCGTGCCGAACAGTCCCGTCTGCGGCAGCACATGGCCGGTCAGCTGCAGGGCGATGAACACCGCCGGGATGGTATAGGCGATGATCAGCACGATGTACTGGGCGACCTGGGTATAGGTGATGCCCTTCATCCCGCCCAGCACGGCATAGACGAAGACCAGCGCCGCGCCGATCCACAGCCCGGTCGAGCTGGAGACCTCCAGATAGCGCGAGAAGGTCACGCCGACGCCGGTCATCTGGCCGATCACATAGGTGATCGAGATGATCAGCAGGCAGATCACGCCGATGATCCGCGCCGTGCCGGAATAGAAGCGGTCGCCGATGAATTCCGGCACCGTGAACTTGCCGAACTTGCGCAGATAGGGCGCCAGCAGCATCGCCAGCAGCACATAGCCGCCGGTCCAGCCCATCAGATAGGTCGAGTTGTCATAGCCGGTAAAGGCGATGAGGCCCGCCATCGAGATGAACGAGGCCGCCGACATCCAGTCGGCCGCCGTGGCCATGCCGTTCATGACCGGGCTGACGCCGCGGTTGGCGGCATAGAACTCGGCCGTGGAACCGGCGCGGGCCCAGATCGCGATGCCGATGTAAAGCGCGAAGGATGCCCCGATGACAAGGAGGTTGAGGGTAAACTGGCTCATGGGATGCTCCTCACTCCTCCACGCCGTGTTCGGCGTCCATCTTGTTCATGCGCCAGGCATAAAAGAAGATCAGCACGATGAAGACCAGGATCGAGCCTTGCTGCGCGAACCAGAAGCCCAGATCGGTTCCTCCCACCGAAATGCCCGCCAGCAAGGGCCGCAAGACGATCCCGAAGCCATAGGACACCAGGGCCCAGATGATCATGCACAGCCAGATCAGCTTCAGATTGGCCTGCCAATATGCGTTTGACGATTGTCTGTCACTCATGTCCTTCGTTTCCTCCCTTTTCAGACATGTCTCGCTCCGCCTTTGGGATTTGCGCCTCCCGGCGCCCGGCGGAAGGGCGGGGAGGCATTTCCCGCGCCCGTCTTCAGGCGCGGTTCATCCTGTTTTCGATGAGTTCGTCGACGACGCTTGGGTCAGCGAGGGTTGAGATGTCTCCGAGGGCGGCGAAATCGTCCTCGGCGATCTTGCGCAGGA
>NZ_JBGOSN010000063.1:0-18402 GCF_046335115.1 Paracoccus sp. P2
CTCCCTGCTGTCGCAGAAAGGGAAAAGGTGGACGACTTTTACGCCGCCCGCAGCAGCTCCATGCCGCCGCTTCCGTGGCCTAATTTCTCACCGCCGTTCTCACATAGAACACCACCGGCCGGTCCGGCCCGGCATGGGCTGCGGCAAGGCGCGCCTCGCTGAAGGCTTCCGCCAGGCGCTCGAAATAGCCGATCTGGTCGCTCAGCCCCATGCCGGCTTCCAGAACGGCCTGCACGGCGGGCGCGGAATCCTCGGGCAGCAGCAGCCAAAGCTCATCGCTTTGCGGGCAGAGCAGGACCGGCACGTCGCTGCGCTCGAACAGCGCGGCCCAGTCGGGCAGGGACAGCCCGCCCCGCCGGGCCACCGCCAGATGCGCCGTGTCCAGCGCGATGCCGAACGGCGCCAGGCGCTTGCCCGCCTGCTGGCGGGTCAGGCGGTTGTTCAGCAGATCCTCGAGCAGTTCCGAGCCCAGCCGGACGGCGCGTTCGTTTTCGACATGCAGCCGCTCCAGCGCGATGCCGAGCACGGCCGAAAGATGGTTGAGCAGGCTGTAGTCGAGGACGTCCCGCCCGCTGCGCCGCACCAGCAGCACGCATTTGCGCCGCGAAGGGATCCCGATGCCCAGGACTTCGCCCTCCTCCAACGGATAGCGGCGCACCATCGGCTGGGAATGGGGCGGATCGAGCGTTTGCTGCCGCAGGGCCTCGCGCAGCTTTTCGGGCAGTTCGCGACCCTTGGGCAACCAGGGCTGCCGCGTCTGCGGATCCCAGAGCATCAGCCGGGCCTGCACGTCCTCCTCCAGCCGATGCAGCAGTGCTTCCAGGTCGATGCCTTCGATGGCGATGCGGGCGCTGGCATAGATCCGGGCGATGGCCTTGCCGCGCTCGAACTCCTCGGCTCGGCGGGCGTCGATCACCGCGCGGGTGACGCTGGCAAAGGGCACGCCGTAATGCGTCATCAGGACGGGAAAGCCCAGCTCCTCGGCCCGGTCCCGAAGCGCCTGCAGATCGGCGGGCGCCTGCATGTCCTCGCCGATCATCATGCCCGAGAGGCCCGCCTGCGCCAGCGATTCCACGTATCGCCCCTGCGCGGCGGGATCGGCGGGGATGCCGATGCCGGTGGTCATCAGCAGGTCGCCCTCGCCCAGCCATTCGGTCGGATCGGGCAGTTCGCAGACATGCGCCCAACGCACCAGCCGCCCGGCGCCCTCGCTGCCGCTGAGCAGGCGGGTGCGCAGTTCCGGGATGTCGATGATATCCGCGATCCGTAGCGACATGGAAAGCCTCGGGTCCATGAGTGAAGGTGACGCGCACGAGCCTAAGCCAGGACCGCCGGAAAAGCAGCGGCGGCGTTCGTCCGGATCAGCCGAGGATCAGATAGGCCTTGCGGACAGTAGCACGGATATCCCATTCCCCCTGCGTATCGGCCGCGAAGAACAGCGCATCCCCGGCACGGAAGGCGACGGGCTGACCGCCGTCGGCGGTAAAGCTGCCCTCGCCCTCGATGATATAGCTGTATTCGGCCTGGACGACCTGGCGGCGGAAACGGCCGGGCGTGCATTCCCAGATGCCTGCGCCGCCGGCGGGCGTGTCGGCATGGCCGGCGGTACGCGTCATCGCAACCTGCGTGCTGGTCGGGGCGCCCACGGGGGCGGGGGCGGTGAAGGCATCGTCGTTCTCGATGCGGATCAGGATCGGATTCATGGCGGCCTCTCCTCAGGATTTGTCTTCGAGGCCGGAAGGGGCCAGCCCGGCCAGCATCCGGTCGAGCATGCCGGCCGTCCGGCCCTGCAGCTCGGCCTTTTCCTTGCGGATCACGGCGTTGCGCACCATTTTGCCGCCGAGGTAGCGGAAGGGCTCCGGCGGGAAGCCCCTGCATTTGCGGCCGACCAGCGAGCAGCGGCTCCATTCGTCGTCGCGGCCAAGCGCAAGGCTGGCGAGAATGCGCCCGCCCAGCCGGCTGGGACCGACGCCATTGCCGCTCCAGCCGATGCCGTAAAGGATGTTAGGCTGGCCGCGCAGGCTGCCAAAGACCGGCAGGCTGTCATAGGTGCGATCGACCGGGCCCGACCAGCTGTCGGCGACGGCATCCGGCGGCAGCATCGGATAGGTGGCGAACAGGTCCGCCCGGGTCAGCGCGGTGCTTTCGGTGTCGTCGCTGAACACCCCGTTGATCCGCGCACCATAGGCGATGCCGCCCGTTCCCTTGCCGAAGACGATGCGCCCGTCCCGGGTCGTGCGATAGTAATCCACCAGCAGCTGGGAATCGGTGATGGATTCGCCGCCGGTCCAGCCGATGTCCTGGAACAGCGCGCCCAGCGGTCGCGTCACCACGACGGAACTGTTGACCGGGGTGAACAGCCGCGCCAGCTGGGGGATCGCCGCCGACCAGGCATTCGTCGCCAGCACCACCATGTCGGCCGTCAGCGCGCCGCCCTGGGTGGTGATCCGCGCCGGCCGGCCGGGCTCGATCTGCCGGACGGCGGTGCTTTCATGGATGACGACGCCCGCCTCCAGCGCCACCCGGCGCATGCCCTGCACCAGCGCATAGGGCTGCACCGTGGCATTCGAGGGCTCGAACACCCCGCCCAGATGCGCGGGCGATCCGGTGCGGTGGCGGACCTCATCCGGGGACAGGCGCTGGAAGGGCGTGACGCCCAGCTGCTCGCAGGCCTGCAGCGTGCCGTTCCAGGCATCCATATGGGCGGGGGTGGTCGCGGTCCAGAGCCAGCCCTTCTGCGTGAAATGCGCGTCGATGGCGTGGCGCTGGCAGAACTCGCCCAGCTCGGCGATGGCGCGTTCGGCGCTGCGGCCCAGGAACAGGGCTTCCTCGGTGCTGCAAAACGACCGGATCGTGCCGATCTTGGGCCACCAGGACATGACGAAGCCGCCATTGCGGCCCGAGGCGCCGCCGCCGCAGATGTCCTGCTCCAGGATCGCCACCCGGCAGTCGGGCTCGTGCTGCTTGATGGTCAGCGCCGTCCACAGCCCGACATAGCCGCCGCCGATGATGGCGATGTCGGCGCGGCTTTCACCGGCCAGCGGCGGGCAGGGGGCCAAGGCGGCCACGGATGCCTGCCAGTAGCTGCGCTTGAGCGGCTTGGAGATGCGGAATTTCATGGTGTTTCCCTGTGCTTCGTATCGGCCGGCCGGCGCGATGGGCGAGGCGTCCTCGGGTGGCGCGGCGATGCCGCGCCACNGAGCGGCTTGGAGATGCGGAATTTCATGGTGTTTCCCTGTGCTTCGTATCGGCCGGCCGGCGCGATGGGCGAGGCGTCCTCGGGTGGCGCGGCGATGCCGCGCCACTTGGGCCTTTCCGGGGGATCAGCCTTTCGGGCGGCCTCAGCCCCGCAGCGCGGCGGTCGCGGCCTCGTCAACCGTCAGCGTCGTCGGGTCGATGACCACGCCGTAAAGCTCTTTCGCGGCATTGATGCTGACATATTCGTCCAGCACGTCCTCCAGCACGTCCTGCACCGCGCGCTGCCGGGGATCGCCCCAGCCGCCGCCGCCGGTGCTTTCGAACATGAAGGTCTCGCCGGGGCCGAACTTGTGCGAGGCAAGCAGCGGGTTGTGCCAGTTGCCGTCATCGTCGATGCCGCCGATCACCTCGGTCGTGCCGTCGGCGCGGATATGGCTGGAGCGTTGCACGGCGCTGGTCAGGCCGCCGGCCGCGCCGGGGCTGCCCGACAGCGTGCGCGAGGTTTCCATGCCCAGCTCGCCGCCGCCGAAGAAGCGCACCTTGAAGACCGAGCCCAGGCCGCCGCGATAGCGCCCGGCGCCGGCCGAGTCCTGGCGCAGCTCGAACGCCTCATAGGCGATGGGAAAGAACAGCTCGGCGGTTTCCGCCGCCATGTTCATGCAGTTCCCCAAGGGGTCCATGGTCACGTTCATGCCGTCGGAATAGGGCGTGCCGCCCCAGCCGCCGGCCGGCAGGTCGGAAAACACGTCCGCCCGGCCCTGGTCATCGACGCAGCTGGCGACGAACCAGTTGGCATCCGCGCAGGTCGATCCCGTCACCCGTTCCGGGATCGCCTTGGCCAGGGCCTGCCAGATCGCGCTGGTGATCTTCGATGCCGTCAGCGTCGTGCAGCCGATGGTCGGCGCGGGCCAGGTCGCGTTCAGCCAGCAGCCCTCGGGCAGGATCACCTCGATCGGGTTGAACAGGCCCTGGTTCTGCGGCGCGTCCGGCGCCAGGAAGAATTGCAGCGAATAGAGCGCCGCCGACATGGTGTTGGCCTTGGGCGAGTTGATCGCGCCCTGGCAGATCGGGTCGGTGCCGGTGAAATCGACCTTGATCGAGTCGTCCCCGATCTCCAGCCGCACCTTCACCTTGACGCGGCTCTGGGTGATGCCGTCGGTATCGGCGTAATCCTCGGCCTCGTAGACGCCGTTCGGGATGGTGCGGATGCTCCCGCGCACCATCTTCTCGGTATAGGCCTGGATCTTCTTCATCGCGGCGCGGACGGTATCGACGCCGTAGCGGTCGCAGGCGCGCTGCAACTCCTGCTCGGCCGCCAGCAGCGCGCCCAGATGCGCCTGCACGTCGCCCTTGATGAAATGCGGCGTGCGCGAGTTGTTCAGGATGATCGCCAGAAGATCCTCGTTCAGCTTGCCGCCGGAATAGATCTTCAGCGGCGGCAGGCGCAGGCCCTCGGCGGCGATATGGGTGGAAAACGCTTGGCCGCCGGCGCCGCCGCCGCCCAGATCCATCCAGTGGCCGCGGCTGACGCCATAGCCGATCAGCTGGCCCTTGTAGAAGATCGGCTTGGTGAAGGTGATGTCGTTGATATGGGTGCCGCCCCGATAGGGGTCGTTCAGCACCAGCACGTCGCCTTCATGCACGTTCTGCGGCCCGACGCCCTTCACCGCCTCCTCGGCCGAGAACTTCATCGCGGCCAGGTGAACCGGGCAGTTGGCCGCCTGGCTGAGCAGCTGCAGGTCCGCGTCATAGATCGCGTTCGAGAAATCCAGCATATCCGCCAGGATCGGCGAGAAGGACGACCGCTGAAGCACCGTGGCCATCCGGTCCGAGGCGAATTCGAAGATGCTGCGCATGACCTCGAAGGTGATCGGGTCGATGTCGATATCGCTGTGTTGGCTCATGTCTTTCCCCTCCCTCAGATTTCGATGTCGATGACCAGCGCGCCCATGGCGTTGACATGGGCATGCGTCTGGGGCGGCAGGACGGTGCAGGCGTGATCGTATTCGATGATCGCCGGGCCTTCGATCCGGTGATGGGTGGTCAGCGCCTCGCCTTCATAGACGTCGCACCGGGTCCATTCGCCGTCGAAATAGACGTCGCGCTGGCCCTTGACGGCCGCCCTGTCGTCCTCGGAGTAATGCAGCTCGACCGGGGGCGGATCGTCCATCCGGCCGATGGCGGTGACGCTGAACGAGACGAAGGCCGGGGCGAAATCGTCCGAGCTGACGCCGAATTCCTGCAGGTGGACGCCGTGGAACGCTTCCTCGATGCCGGGCAGGTGGCCGGCGGTCAGCACGCCGTTCGGCAGCGGCGTGTCGACCTCGTAGGACTGGCCGACATAGCGCATCTGCGCGCTGCGGATGATCTCGATCCCGGCCGCATCGGCAAAGCCCTGCTGGATCAGCTCCTTGCGGGCGCGGGCCTCCAGGTCGTCCAGGATCGCGTTCACGCGGTCCAGGTCGGCCTCCTTGACCGGCGCGTAATAGAACTGCTCGATGTCCTGGCGCAGGTCCATGACCGTCGCGCCGAAGGCCGAGGCGACGCCCGCGTGGGGCGGCACGATGACCTTGGGAATGTTCATCGACCTGGCGACGAAGCAGGCCGCCAGCGCACCCGCGCCGCCGAAGCTCGCGTAGACGAAATCGCGCGGATCGCGGCCGCGGGCGACCAGCACCTTCTTGACCGCCTGCGCCATGTATTCGCAGCCGATGCGGATCATGCCCTCGGCGGTGGCCAGCGGGGACAGGCCGATCTCGGCGGCGAGCTTGTCCATCGCCTTGCGGGCGGCATCGACGTCAAGGTCGATCTTGCCGTTCAGCGTCGGGTCCAGCCGACCCAAGAGCAGGTTGGCGTCGGTGATGGTGGGCTGGGTGCCGCCGCGGCCATAGCAGACCGGGCCGGGTTCGGAACCCGCGCTTTTCGGCCCGACGCGCAGCGAGCCGCCGGCATCGACCCAGCCGATCGAGCCGCCGCCCGAGCCGACGCTGTGGATGTCCAGCATCGGCACGACGATCGGCACCTCCCATTCCAGTTCGTGGTCGCGGGTGATCAGCCCCTTGCCATGCTCGACGATGGACACATCGAAGCTGGTGCCGCCGACATCGGTGTGCAGGATGCGGTCGAAGCCGCTCTGCTCGGTCAGGTAGCCGGCATAGGCGACGCCGCCGGCGGGGCCGGATTCCAGCATGTCCTCGGGGTGCTGGCGCGCCGCCTCGGCCGACATGACGCCGCCGCTGCTTTTCAGGATCAAGAGCTTGCCGGCAAAGCCGTGGCGCGCCAGCCGGTTCTCCAGGTCGTCCATGTATTTCACCATCACCGGCATGCAGGCAGCGCGGACGGCAGTGGTGACGAAGCGGCCATGCTCGCGAAAGATCGGCCGGGTTTCCGAGGACAGCACGATGTGGATGTCCGGGCAGGTCTCGCGCAGGATGTCGCGCATCTGCTCTTCGTGCCGGCCGCTGGCATAGGAGTTGATGAAGCCGATGGCGACCGAGGGGATGCCCGCCGCCTTGATCCTCTCGGCCACCGCGCGCGCGGCGGCGACGTCCAGCGGACGCTCGGTCTCGCCGCGGACATTGGTCCGCTCGGGCACGGTATGGCGATAGCGGCGCTTGATGATCGGCTTGGGCTTCGTCTGATAGGGGTTATAGAGATGCTGGCGGTGCTGCCGGCCGATCTCGATGGTGTCGCGAAAGCCTTCGGTGGTGATGAAGGCGGCGTCCGGGTAGCTGCGTTCGATCAGGGCATTGGTTGCCGTGGTCGTGCCGTGCATGAGATACGAGATGTCGGAAATCTCGATCCCGGCCTTTTCGATCGATTCCAGAACGGCGATCGAGCGATCCTGCTTTGTCGTCAGGACTTTTGCGGTCACCTGCCTGCCGGTTTTCTCCTCCCAGGCAAACAGGTCCGTAAACGTCCCGCCGACGTCGATTCCGACCCTCCACATGGCGTCCTCCCTTGCGTGCTGTTTTAGGCTCGCCTGAGGATCTCCTCATCGGGGGCTTTTCGGCAATCATACGAAAACAGGAATCGCAGCAGGGGTTTCGTGCTTTCGCAGGATACCGGTCAGCGCGACCTCAACCCTTGCCCGTGCTGGCCGGCAGATGGTGCAGTAGGGATGAGCAGGCAGCCATGATATGGTCGTAGACGAGCTTGCCCGCCTTTTCCGCATCGCCCGCGCGGCAGGCGGCGAGGATCTGGCGATGTTCGCGATCCGCGGTGCCCTGGCCATGCGAGAGGGCAAGCTGGATGCGCAGGTAACGTTCCAGCCGATCATTGACCGAGCGGATGGTGCTGACCAGGAAAGGCCGCTGCGCATCCAGATACAGGCGGCTGTGGAACTGCCAGTTCAGCGCCGACCATTGCGCAACATCGGTTTCGCGGGCGAAGGCGTCGCAAAGGGCCTCGGCCTCGACAAAGGTTTCCGGTGTCATATGCGGCACCGACAGCTTGATGGCGGCCGATTCCAGGATGGCGCGGGTCTCGAAAATCTGGGCGATCTCGGGTTCGGAGACCGAGGTGACGACGGCGCCCTTGTTGCGCTGGAACTCGACCAGCCCCTCGGCCTCCAGCCGTTTCAGCGCCTCGCGCACCGGGATCTTGCTGACGTTGAACATCCGCGCGACATCGTCCTGGCGGATCGGCTCACCCTCGTCCAGCGATCCGTCGGCGATGGAATCGCGGATGAATTTCAGGATGATGTCCGAGGCGGTCGGGGCCTTCCCCAGGTTGGGAACCTCTGCTTCCTTGAATGGCATCCCGCTCGCTCCACACTTGAACTGCTTGCAAGATATGGTAGCCGATATCCTATCGCAAGGAACGGCAGTTTCCCGGTTGCAGAGATGCAGGCCGGTCGACCTGCGGGCACCGCCGATGCCGCTTGACAGGTCCAGATGGGTCGGGCAGGGTAATCATAATATCGTATACGGAATATGATTGCTCTGCTTCCACACCCGAGCGAGGAAAAATGCGCACATCCAAGGTCGTGCATGTCGTGTCCTGCCATGCCGAAGGCGAGGTCGGCGATGTCATCGTCGGCGGCGTCGCCCCGCCGCCGGGCGAGACGGTCTGGGACCAGTCGCGCTGGGTCGCCGAAGACGAGACCCTGCGCAACCTCGTCCTGAACGAGCCGCGCGGCGGCGTGTTCCGCCATGTCAACCTGCTGGTGCCGCCCAAGGATCCGCGCGCCCAGATGGGCTGGATCATCATGGAGCCGGCAGATACACCGCCGATGTCCGGCTCGAACTCGATCTGCGTGGCGACGGTGCTGCTCGATACCGGCATCATTCCCATGCAGGAGCCGGTGACGCGCATGGTGCTGGAGCCGCCGGGGGGCCTGATCGAGGTCGAGGCCGAATGCCGGGGCGGCAAGGCCGAGCGCATCCGGGTTCGCAACGTGCCCTCTTTCGCCGACCGGCTGGATGCGCAGATCGAGGTCGAGGGGCTGGGCACGATCACCGTGGACACCGCCTATGGCGGCGACAGTTTCGTGCTGGTCGATGCGGCCTCGGTCGGGATGCGCATCGCCCCCGATCAGGCGCGCGACCTGGCCCAGATGGGGGTGCGGATCAGCCGCGCCGCCAACGAACAGCTGGGCTTCCGCCACCCGGCAAACGACTGGAACCATATCTCGTTTTGCCAGTTCACCGATCCCCTGAGCAAGAAGGACGGGGTGCTTTACGGCAGGAATGCCGTCGCGATCCGTCCGGGCAAGATCGACCGCTCTCCGACCGGGACGGGCTGCTCGGCACGGATGGCGGTGCTGCATGCGCGCGGACAGATGAAACTCGGGGACCGCTTCGTCGGCCGCTCGATCCTCGACACCGAGTTCCATTGTTCGATTGCCGATGAGGTCGACCTGAACGGGAAACCGGCCATCCGCCCGATCATCTCGGGCCGGGCCTGGATCATCGGGACGAAACAGTTGATGGTCGATCCGGCCGACCCGTTCCAGGGCGGCTATCGCCTGTCGGATACCTGGCCGGCGGATCTGTAAGGGGGATCGCTTATCCATGACGAGCAACGGTTCTGCTCCGCAATTCCTGTCCTATGAGGCCGCGATCGGCCGGCTGGACTGGTCGGACGCCGTCGAGGCCCTGCGCCAGGGCCATGCGCTGCCCCGGGCCCAGATCCGCGACGTGTTCCTGGGCCCGCCCACCGGCACGATGATGAGCCGCTCGGCCTGGATCGAGGGGCTGGGCTACGGCGCCAAGACCTTCACCGTCTTCGACGGCAACGCGGCGCGCGGCCTGCCGACGGTGCAGGGCGCGATGCTGGTCTTTGACGGCGAAACCGGCTCGCTGCAAGCCATCGTCGACAGCCCGCTGGTGACCGAGATCAAGACCGCTGCCGATTCCGTGCTGGGCGCCAGCCTGCTGGCGCGCCCGGACAGCCGGCACCTGCTGATCGTCGGCGCGGGGACCGTCGCGACCAGCCTGGTCAAGGCCTATACCGCGGTCCTGCCGGGAATCGAACGGGTCTCGGTCTGGTCGCGCCGCCCGGAACAGGCGCGGGAACTGGTCGCCGGCATGTCGGGCGTCAAAGCCGAACTGGTGGCGGTCGAGGATCTGCAGGACGCGGTCGGGCTGGCCGACATCGTCTCCTCGGCCACCATGGCGCGGCAGCCGGTGATCCTGGGCGACTGGGTGCGGCCCGGCACCCATGTCGACCTGATCGGCGCCTTCAAGGCCGACATGCGCGAGGCCGACGATGCGCTGATGGGCAAGGCCGCGCTGTTCGTGGACAGCCGCGAGACCACGCTCGGCCATATCGGCGAGTTAATGTTGCCCATCGCCTCGGGCGCGATCACGGAAGACAGCGTGCTGGGCGATCTCTACGATCTCGTGCGCCCCGACGCCCGCCGGCGGCAGGCGAATGACGAGATCACCCTGTTCAAGAACGGCGGCGGTGCGCATCTGGACCTGATGATCGCGTCCTGGATCGCCCGGGTCATGGCGGGCTGAGAGCCGGGCCGGGAAGCAGCCATTCCCCGCTGGTGAGCGGTCCATCCGCTTCCCATCAGCCGGCAGGCCATGAGGTTTCGGCTTTATCGAAACGAAAGGCCGGACAAGATCCTTGGCCGGCCTTCCCGCGTTGCGGACCTGCCGGCTCAGGCCGCCAGCATGCCATGCGGATCGAGGACGAATTTCTTCGCCGCGCCCTGGTCGAAGCTTTCATAGCCCTGCACCGCCTGATCCAGCGGGATGACCGTGGCATTGACGATATCGGCGATGGGCAAACGGCCGTGCAGGATGGCCTGCATCAGCTGGCGGTTGTATTTCAGCACCGGGGTCTGGCCGGTATGGAAGCTCTGCGCCTTGGCCCAGCCCAGGCCGAAGCGCATCGACAGGCTGCCATGCCTGGCGGCGTCATCGACCGCGCCCGGATCCTCGGTCACGTATAGCCCGGGAATGCCGATCTGGCCGGCAGCGCGGGTGATCTGCATCATCTGGTTCAGCACGATGGCCGGCTGCTCGCCGCCGGAATGGCCGCGCGCCTCGAAACCCACCGCGTCGATGGCGGCATCGACCTCGGGCGAGCCGGTGATCTGGGCGATCATCTCGGGCAGGTCGTCGCCTTTCGACAGGTCCACCGGCTCGAAGCCGACCTTGCGGGCATGTTCCAGCCGCTCCTTGTTGAAGTCGCCGATCATCACCACCGCCGCGCCGAGGATGCGCGCTGAGGCCGCCGCCGCCAGGCCCACCGGACCGGCGCCCGCGACATAGACCACCGAGCCGACGCCCACGCCCGCCTTCCAGGCGCCGTGAAAGCCGGTGGGCAGGATGTCGGACAGCATGGTCAGGTCGCGGATCTTCGCCATGGCCCGGTCGCGGTCGGGGAATTTCAGCAGGTTGAAATCGGCATAGGGCACCATGACATAGCGCGCCTGCCCGCCGATCCAGCCGCCCATGTCCACATAGCCATAGGCACCGCCGGCGCGTGCCGGATTCACCGTCAGGCAGACCCCGGTATCGCCCTCGCGGCAGCAGCGGCAGCGGCCGCAGGCGACGTTGAAGGGCACCGAGACGATGTCGCCGATCTCCAGCATCTCGACATCGGCACCCTTCTCGATCACCTCGCCGGTGATCTCATGGCCTAGGATCAGGCCGGGCTCGGCGGTGGTGCGGCCGCGCACCATGTGCTGGTCCGAGCCGCAGATATTGGTCGAGACGACCTTCAGGATCACGCCATGCGCGATCTTGCGCCCGTCCGGCGCCTGAAGCTTCGGGTCGGCGATGTCCTGCACCTCGACCTTGCCGGGGCCGATATAGACCACGCCTCTGTTGCTGCTCATCGGACTTGCTCCTCCTTCAAGTGAAACCGCTTCAGGAAAACGACGCAACCGGCGGGCCGAACAGGCTTTCTTCGGGAATGACGCCGAGGCCCGGGCCCTTGGGCAAGCCGATATGGCCGCCCGTGATGCGGATGCCGTTCTCCTCGTCATAGGGTTGCGCGATATAGGGCTGGGCGACCCAGACGCCCTCGTTCAGCCGCGGCTGGACGGTGGCGCCGATATGGGTGCAGGCGGCGGCGATGATGTCGCCGCCCCAGGCGTCGTCGCAGCTATGGGGCAGGGCGCGGGCCTCGCAGATGTCGCGGAACGCCGTCATGGGTTGCAAGCCGCCGATTCGGGTCAGCTTCATGCCGAACCCCTCGCAGAGCCCCTGGCCGGCGGCGCGGATCACGGTGGACAGATCCTCGCCGCTTTCGTCCAGGTAGATGCCGTGCCGGACGCGGCCGCGGATGGCGGCGATCTCCTCCAGCGTGTTGCAGGGCTGTTCCAGCACGAAGGGGATCTCGGGGCATTCGCGGCTGAGCCGCAGCGCGTCGCGGGCCGGCAGGCTGCGGTTGCCGTCCACCGCCAGCCGGGTGCCGGTGCCGCGGGTGCGCTCCCAGGCCTTGCGGACGGTCTCGATGTCGATCTCTACCGGCCGGCCGCCGATCTTGATCTGCAGGCGCGGGAAGCCCTCGGCGACCTTCTCGGCGGCGATGCGGGCGATCTCGTCCGGCTGGCCGATGCCGGTGGCGTAATAGGAGGGCACGCGCTCGGCCGCGACGCCGCCCAAGAGGTCCGCCACCCGCACCCCGTAATGCTTGCCCATCAGGTCATGGGCGGCGATGTCGATGGCCGCCTTCGCGTAATTGTGCCCGCAAAGCAGCCCGTCCATCCGGCGGCGCAGGACCAGCGGCTGCAACGGGTCCGCGCCGATCAGGCCCGGCGCCATCTCGGCCAGCGCCGCGCGGGCGCCAAGCGCATGGCTGGGCGCATAGGTCGGGCCGACCGGGCAGGTTTCGCCCCAGCCCGCCAAGCCGCTGTCGGCGACGATCTTGACCAGCGTGGTCTGCAAGGACCAGACCGTCGAGCTGGCGATGGCATAGGGCCCGTCCTCGACCGGCAGCTCATGGGCATAGACGTGTATTTCGGCAATCTTCATGGCCTGTCCCTGTCATATTGCTTGAGCGATGCGTTTCCGGGGACCGGCGGCCCCCTGAAAGCGTCACAGGTCGATGGTGACATCGCCGATGGGCCGCGAGCAGCAGGCCAGGATATAGCCCGCCTCGACATCCTCGTCGGTGATGCCGCCATTGTGGACCATGTGGACCTGGCCCGAGAGCTTGAGCACCTGGCAGGTGCCGCAGATGCCCATGCCGCAGCCCGAGGGGATGGGGATGCCCGCCGCCCGCGCCGTGGCCAGGATGGTCTCGGTCTCGGCCGCCCGCGCGGTCTTGCCCGAGGCGGAAAAGCGGACCTCGGCCAGCGCATCCTCCTGCGGCACCACGTCCTCGGGCACCGTCTCGGCCTCGGCCGGCGGGCCGCCGAAGCTTTCCTGGTGATAGCGGGCCATGTCGTAGCCCAGCCCGTGCAGGATATCGCGCACCGCCTGCATGAAGGGCTCGGGGCCGCAGCAATAGACGTCGCGCTCCAGGTAGTCTGGCGCGATCAGGCCCAGCATCAGCTGGTTGAACATGCCGCGATAGCCGGTCCAGGGCCGATAGGGGTCGGGTTCCTCGACGATCCATTTCAGGTTGATGCCGGCGACGCGCGTCGCCATGTATTCCAGCCCCTCGCGGAAGATGATCTCGGAGGGGCGGCGGGCGCAGTTGACGAAGACGATGTCGGGGTCGCGCCCGGAATCGTAAAGGAAGGTGGTCATCGACATCATCGGCGTGATGCCCGAGCCGGCCGAGATGAACAGGTATTTCTCGGCCGGATCCTGCATCATCGAGAACTTGCCCGCCGGTCCCCTGGCCTTGATCCGCATGCCGGGCCGCAGGTGGTCGAACATCCAGCGCGTGCCGATGGACGCCTTCTGCGCCTTGACCGTCACCGTCAGCGAGGTCGGCCGCGAGGGCGAGGACGAGATGGTATAGGTCCGGTGCAGCGGCCCCCCGGGCAGGGGCAGCTCCAGGGTCAGGAACTGCCCCGGCTCGAAGCTGAACAGCGCGCCGGATGGGCTGCGAAAGCAGAAGGTCATCACATCCGGCGCCTCGCGCAGGAACGATACGCATTCCAGCTCTTCGGCGTCGGTCCAGAAGGCCAGCGTCGGTTTCGTCGGCGCGTTCATGGTCACTCGGCCGCCATGCCGCTGGGGGCGGCGGCGCGTTCCACCCATGCGGCATACCAGTCGATGAACTGGATCACGCCGCTTTCCCAGTCGGGCGAATAGGGGCCGGGAACATAGGCGGGCGAGAAGATGCCTTCCTGGTTGGTCTCGACGATCTCGCGATCCTCGTCATTAGTGGCGATCCAGACCTCGGTCAGGCGCTTGAGGTCGTAATCCACGCCCTCGACCGCGTCCTTGTGCACCAGCCAGGTCGTCGTCACCTCGGTCTCGGTCGGGCTGATCGGGGTGACGCGGAAGGTCAGCGAATGGTCGGGCAGGAAATGGTTCCAGGTCGAGGGATAGTGAAAGACCAGCAGCGAGCCGGCGTCAGACTTGGCGACGCGGCCCAGCTGGCGCGCCACCGCCGCCTTGCCGTCCATCGTGTAGCTGACGGCGGTTTCCTGAAGCGGCATCCGCGCCAGCCGGAACTGGCCGTCGCCGCCCAGCAGGAACTGCGCCGGGGCGCCCACCGAGGCGCAGGCGTCGAAATGCGCCTGCAACCGGGCCGAGATCGAGCCGTCGGCCGACACGCCCGCCACCTCGGGGTCCAGCGGGAAGGACCGGCACAGCGCCGGGTGGTTGCCGCTGCAATGATAGCATTCGCGGTTGTTTTCCCAGACGAGCTTCCAGTTGCCCTTCTCGATGATCGAGGAGCTGTAGGCGACCTTGGCGTCCTGAAGGTCATGGACTGCCAGATAAGGCTCGGCCTGGCGGGCGAAATCCTCGAAATCCGGGGGGTTGTCCGACAGGCAGATATAGATCAGCCCCTTGAGGTTGCGCAGCGCCACCCCGCGCAGCCCGTGCTGCGTCGGGTCGAAGTCGGGCCCCATGCTGTTGGCCCAGATCAGCTTGCCGTCCAGGTCATAGGTCCATTGGTGATAGGGACAGACCAGCTTGGCCACCTGGCCCTCGCGCGCCTTGCAGACGATCGAGCCGCGATGCCGGCAGGAGTTGTGGAAGGCGCGGATTTCCCCGTCGCGGCCCTTGACGATGACGATGTTGTAGGCGCCGATCCGCAGCGTCGCGTAGCTGCCGGGCTTGACCAGCTGGCAGGCCGGGATGGCATAGAGCCATTCGCGGTAGAAGATATGCTCCAGATCCTGCTGATAGATCTCGGGCGAGGTATAGAAGGGCTGTTCCAGCGCGTGTCCGGGCACACGGCGGGCAAGCAGGTCATGCAGATTCGTGTTGGTGGCGGACATGTTCGGCTTCCATGGGATGAGGGTGAATCCTGCCTGCGACAATCGGCTGCATGCGGCATCTTGACAACGGCATAAAAATTCACCTTGGCTTAGCTGATCTAACCTGAAAGCCACCGGGAGCGAGTTGGTTGCGCAGACCCTACGACCTTGCCTCGATCACCGCCCTGATGTGTTTCGAGGCCGCGGCCCGCAAGATGAGCTTCAAGGAAGCCGCAAGGGAGACTAACGTCACCCCCGCCGCGATCAGCCACCAGATCAAGGCGCTGGAGCAGGATCTGGGCTGTGCGCTGTTCATCCGCCGGCATCGCGGGGTGGAACTGACCGAGAAGGGCGCCTTCCTGCTGGTCGCCCTGCAGCGCGGCTTCGAGACCATCTCGGATTGCGTCACGCAGTTGCGCGCAAGCCCCGAGGCGGTCGATGTCACCATCCGCGCCACGACCGCGGTCAGCGCGCTGTGGCTGACCCCCAAGATCGGCGCGTTCTGGAAGGATCATCCGGGCATCACCGTTTCGCAGATCATCAGCGACGTGCCGGGCTCGGGCGGCCGGCACGACCTGAGCATCCGCTATGCCATTCCCCAGGACACCGGCGAGGAATGGCGGCCACTGTTCCATGACCGGATCCTTGCCCTGGGAACCGAGCGCTTTCGCCAAGAACACGGCATTCGCAGCGCCGCCGACCTGATGTCTGCCCCGCTGATCCACATGCGCAGCGAGGAGAACGACTGGACCGGCTGGACGGAATGGTTCGCCGCCCTGGGCCTTTCCGTGCCAAGGGGGCGCAGCCTGCATGTGAACAACCACATGATCGCCCTGCAGGCGGCCGAGGACGATGTCGGCGCGGTGCTGGGCTGGGGCGGGCTGCTCGGAAACCTGCTGGAACAGGGCCGGCTGGTCCAGCTGGTGCCGGAAAGCCTCCCTTCTCCGGCCGGCTTCTACCTGACGATCCACCCCCGCGCCTCGGCGAAAGCCCGGCTGTTCGCGGATTGGCTGGCCGAGGGCTGAATCGCGTCAGAGCTGGCGATAGACCCGTGCCGTATCTTCCTCGAAATGGCGCAACTCGTCCTGCCGGCGGGCCTCGGACCAGCCGAGGCTGGCGGCGGCGATGCGCGACAGCGCCTCGGCCCGGCCCCGGCCCAGGTCGGGCTCCAGCCCGTCCGGCAGGCGGCGGCGGATCAGGTCGGCAAGGCGCACGACATGTTCGCGGGCCGCCATCTGGCCGATGCCTTGGTCCTTGGTTTCGGGCGCCGGAATGACGCCGGCGGGCTCCGGTCCCCGCCTTCCCAGGCGTCTTTCGACGCTGCGCGCCACCTTCCGCGCTGCATGGCGATGCAGCATGATGGTCGAGCCGGTGACCGCCAGCAGGCCGGGCATCGCGGGATCCTCGGCCACCTCGACCGGCAGGCTGGTCACCCGGCCGTCGCGGGTCGAGGTCGGCCGCACCCCGCACCAGCAATGCAGCACATCCGCGCGCGTCAGGTGCAGGTCGGGGAACAGGTGGTTGGCCTCGGCCAGGATATAGTCGATCTCGGCGTCCTCGACGCGGATGTCGTCGGGATCGGCGGTGACCTCGGTCTCGGTCGGGCCGATGAAGTGAAAATCGCGCCAGGGAAAGACGTAATAGGGCTCGCCCTTGCGGGAAAAGGCTTCCAGGCCCTGGCCGCGGAATGCCTCGGGCAGGCGCAGCATGACATTGACGCCCTTGACGCCGATCACCCGCCGCTTGCCCGAGCCGCCGCCCGGCACCCGGTCGATCCAGGGACCGGCGGCGTTCACCACCATGCGGGCGCGGATCTGCGCCCGGCCCTGCATGTCGGGGGCGCGTTCGTCCAGCGTGACCAGCCAAGCCTCGCCCTCGCGCGCGATGGCCGTCACCTCGGCATAGGTGCGGAGGGTGGCGCCGCGCCGCTCGGCATCCAGCGCGGTATCGACGCAGATGCGCTCGGGCCAGGCATACATGTATTCCTCGAAGACCCCGACACCGCGCAGAGGCCCGCCCAGGGCCGCCGCCATGGCGCTTTCGCCGGCGGCTTTCGCAGGCGGGAGGCGGCGATAGGACAAGGGCACCTGCCATCCGTCCAGCGCCTCGACCAGCCGAAAGCCCAGATCGACCAGCCAGGGCGGATAGCGATCGCCCTGGCGGAACGGATAGTGGAAGCGGTGCTTGGTCAGGTGCCCGGGCATGTCGCGCACCAGTTCGGCCCGGCAGCGCATCACGTCGCGGGTGTAGAGCAGCCGCCGGATCATGTCGGCGGGCCGAAAGGGCATCTGCCACAGCGGATAGCGCGCGGCGAGATAGCCGAGCCCGGAATAGAGCATGCGGCTGGAGCGCGACGAGGTGCCGGCGCCGATATCGCCGCGGTCGACCAGCAGCGTGCGAAAGCCGCGCCCCGCCAGTTGCCGGGCGCTGGCGCAGCCGACCGCGCCGGCGCCGATGACGATCACGTCGTATTCGGTCTGGTCGAGGCTGGTAAGGGCAGGGCGGGTCACGCCGGACCCTCCGCCATGCGCCGCGCCTTCTCGGTCGCCGCCTCCAGCGCCGCGACGACGGCGCGGCTGAAGCCTGCCGCCTCGGCGGCCTCGAGGCCGGCGGCGGTGGTGCCGCGATAGTCGCGATAGGCGGCGACCAGGGCAGGGGCCTCGGTGATCCGCCTCTCCAGCAGCCGCGCGCCGCCGACCACCGCCGCCTCGGCCGCGCGCCAGGCGATGGCGTCCGCGACGCCCTGCGCCCGCATGAACCCGGCCATCGCCACCGCCATCAGCGCCGGATAGGCGGCGCCCGAGCCGGGCAGGGCGGTCATCAGGTCGATTTCGGCCTCGCTCGACAACTCGTCTGTGGTGCCGATGGCCGAGAGCAGGTGCCGCACGGTGTCACGGTCGGCATCCGTCACCCCTTCGGCGGACCAGAAGGGCGAATAGGAGGCGCCGATCTCGGCGGCGGCATTCGGCATGACCCGCACGATCCGGCCGCCGCAGCGGGCCAGTTCGCGGGCATTCACCCCGGCCATGAGGGACAGGATCAGCCGCCCCTCGGCCCGCAGCGCCAGCTCCGGCCAGTCCTCGGGCCGCACCGAGACCACGATCACGTCGCTTTGCGCCACGAGATCCGCCACGTCCCGCGCCCAGACCACATCGGCATGGCCGTGATAATCGGGGCGTGGCCCGCTGCGGTTCAAGAGCACCAGATCGCCCGGCTGGACGATGCCGCGCGACAAAAGCCCCGCGCCAAGCGCCGAGCCCAGCCAGCCGGTGGCGCCGATGATACCGATCCTCATGCGCCTGCCCCCGCACTTCCGGTATATGCGTTGATGGCTTCCTGGAAGGGTATGATGCCGATGGTGCTTCCGTCGGCGGTCTGGACGCGCAGGGCCTGCAGGCGGCTTGCGGCCATGTGCT
>NZ_JBGOSN010000064.1:0-18347 GCF_046335115.1 Paracoccus sp. P2
CGTCAAAGTAGCTGTCGTGCAGGACAGCTCGGTTCCTTTCGATACGGTTGCGACGCTGAAGAAGACGTGTGACCTGATCGACAGGGCTGCCCAAGAAGGGGCCGAGCTTGTCGTGTTCCCCGAGGCATTCCTGGGCACGTATCCGAAGGGATTGACCTTTGATGCGCCGGTGGGCACGCGGCTTGACGCGGGGCGCGACGAGTTTCTGAGGTATTTCAACGGCGCCGTCGCACTGGATGGTCCCGAAATGCAGAGCATCGCCGAGACCGCGAAAGCGCGAAACATTTTTGTGGTCATGGGGCTGATCGAAGTCGTCGGATCGACACTCTATTGCACGGTTGCCTATGTCGACCCGGTCAAGGGCCTTGTCGGAAAACACCGCAAGCTGATGCCAACCGGATCAGAGCGTTTGATCTGGGGGTTCGGTGACGGGTCCACCCTTGAGGCGGTCCAAAGTGACCTTGGCATTGTCGGTTCGGTCATTTGCTGGGAAAACTACATGCCGCTGTTGCGCACGGCGATGTATTCGCAAGGGGTTGAAATCTATTGTGCGCCAACCGCGGACAATCGCGATACCTGGGTGCCAACGATGCAGCATGTGGCACTGGAGGGGCGCTGTTTTGTGCTAAGCGCCTGCCAGTACATCTGTCGTTCTGAATATGGCGAGGATTACCGCTCGGTTTTGGCGACGGACGACGGCGAGGCCATGATGAGGGGTGGCAGCGTGATCATTGATCCGCTGGGTAATATCCTTGCCGGTCCCGTCTTTGACGAACGCACAATCCTGCACGCCGAGATCACGCGCGATGCACTGGTTCGCAGCAAGCTGGATTTCGATGCGGTGGGCCATTACGCCCGCCCGGATGTTTTCTCGCTGCGGGTCGACCGCGAAGCGAAACGCGCGGTGACGTAATGATAACTATCAGCTGCCTGCAACTGGAACCTGTAATCGGGGATGTCGCCGCAAACCTTGGTATGATCGAGGACGCGGTCCGCACCGCTGCACAGCAAGGTGCGACGCTACTGGTGCTGCCCGAGCTGTGCAACAGCGGCTATGTCTTTGAAAGTCGAGCAGAAGCCACATCGCTGGCCGAGGTTATTCCCGGAGGGCGGACCAGCGCGCTGTTGACGGATCTGGCGGCCGAACTTGGCGTCTATGTTGTGTGCGGTATCTGCGAAATCGACGGCGATGATCTGTACAACAGCATCGCAATGGTCGGCCCCAAAGGGCACATCGGCACCTATCGCAAGCTGCACCTGTGGAACGAGGAAAACCTGTACTTCGAGCGGGGCAATCTCGGAGTGCCGGTATTTCATACACCGATTGGGCGCATCGCTTGTTGCATCTGTTATGATATCTGGTTCCCCGAAGTCTTCCGGCTTGCCGCGCTTCAGGGCGCCGACATCATGTGCGTTGCTACAAATTGGGTGCCAATCCCCGGCCAGGACAAAAACCGCGAGGCGATGGCAAACATCGTCGCAATGGGTCAGGCGCATATGAATTCGATTTTTGTGGCCTGCGCAAACCGCGTCGGCACAGAGCGCGGACAGCCCTTTATCGGCCAGAGCCTTATTGTGAATTACACCGGCTGGCCCATTGGCAAACCGGCCAGTGCCGACAACGCCGAGATCATCCATGCCGAGGTCGATCTGTCCGAGGCGCGGCGCAAGCGTAACTGGAATGCCTTTAATCAACCGCTGCGCGACCGGCGCACCGACCTCTATGGCGAAATGCTGGGAAGTGACGCCACTCCTGATTGGTATTGAAACTGTAACCCCGACCGAAAGGAAATGAAAATGATGAAGATGACTCGGAGAGCGACATTGTGCGGTGGTATCGCGGCGCTGGCCGCGCCGGCGTTGATCCGTCCGGCCTGGGCTGCTGACCCGATCAAGATCGGGGTTCTATCGCCTGTCACGGGGGCATGGACCGTCTACGGCAAGGCACATTATCAGGGTTTTGAACTGGCGCTCGACGAGATCAACGCCAACGGCGGCGTAGACGGCCGCCCGCTTGAGATGGTTCTGGCAGATTACAAGACCGATCAGCGCCTTGTGGTCGAGCAGGCCAACCGGCTGGTGCGGCAAGAACGGGTTGATCTGCTGGCCGGGACATTTTCGTCGGCAGACCGCAACGCCGCGGGCCCGCTGGTAGAGGCGGCGGACAAGATCCTGTTGTATCCCACGTGGTACGAAGGGCAGCTTCAGGAATATGCGCCCGGCGTTTGCAACCCTAACATCTTTATGTTCGGCCCCGAACCGACCCAACAGGTATGGCCCTATATGGAACGCATGGTATCGCAACACGGCAAGAAGTTCTTTATGATCGGGTCTGATTATGCCTGGCCACGGGTCACAAACCTGTTTGCCACCGAGCGACTGAATGAGCTGGGCGGCGAAGTGGTGGGAGAGGTTTACATCCCTTTCAACACCCCAAATTATGAATCCGTTCTGCGCCAGATCCGCGAAGCAAAGCCTGACGTAATCTTCCATACCTTGACCGGTTCGGACACGGTTAATTTCCGTCAGCAATTTGCGGCGGCTGGTATGAAGGATGACTATACGTTCTGGACGGTGGACGATGAAGAGGTCGTGACCTCGGGGCTGGGCCCGGAGGTGTCATCGGGTGGCTATGTCAGCTTTGACTATTTCATGACAATCGAGCACCCCAACAACAAGAAGTTCCTCAAAAATTATCAGGCCAAATACGGGGCTGACTCGTTGATGAACACAGTCGGGGTTGGCATGTATAACGCTGCGCACATGGCTGCCAAGGCGATCGCGGATGCAGGCAAGGTGGAAACGGCGGCGATCCGCGATGCTCTGAAAGGCATGGAGTTTGCCGACGCGCCCCAAGGTCCGATCAAAATGCGCGAGCTGGATAATCAGGTCATCACCTCGTCCTATCTGATGCAGGTGCGCGACGGCTGGACCGGTGTGAATGACATGTTCGAACAGATCGAGGGCAAGCTGGGCATCGAGCCGCAGGATGCGCGTTGCGATATTCTGCCGCTCTAAGCTGAAACAGCGTCCTTTTCCAGCCATTGACCGGAAAAGGACGCATCCCGCCATCCCTGATAATTAGAATGAGGTCAGAGTTCATGGGAACCATCTTTTCCATCGCGATCGATGCCACGCTCATCACAATGATCCTTGCCCTAGCCGCCTTCGGGCTGGCCATCATCTATGGGTTGATCGGCGTCATCAATATGTCCCATGGGGCGATGCTGACGCTGGGGGCCTATTTTACATGGTCCGGGGTCGGCATCGGAATTCCGTTTGTCCCGGCGGTTCTGCTGGCCGGGGTCGGCGTTGGCCTGATCGGCTTGCTGATCGAGCATCTGGTTCTGCGCCACTATTATGACCGCCCCTTTGACACGATCCTTCTGACATGGGGCTTTTTCATTGTTGCAACCGAGCTGGTCAAGATCATCTTCGGAGCCGAGTTTCGCAACATGGCCAGCCCGCTTCCGGGGGCCATCGACCTGGGCTTTTATCAGATCCCGGCCTATCGCACGGCGGTGGCGGTCTTTGCGGGGCTGGTCATTGGGGCCTCGGCCATAGTGTTTTACCGCACCTCTGTGGGCATCCGAATCCGGGCTCTTGTTCAGGATCGCGAGGTCGCGTCCCTGCTGGGGCTCAACATCGGCAAGACCTACAAGTTGGTCTTTGGCTTCGGGGCTTTCATGGCCGGGATCGCCGGTGGCCTGATCGCGCCGATGCTGGCGGTCGGCCCGTATATGGGCGACATCTATCTCGTGCGCTCGTTCTTCGTGGTCATTGTGGGCGGCGTCGGCAGCCTGCTCAGCGGTACCCTTGTCGGCAGTTTCATCATCGGCGGGTCCGAGACAATCACCGCAATCTTCGTGGATCAAAGCATCGCACAAGTCGCGGTATTCGTGCTGGCGATCCTTGTACTGCGGTTCCGCCCTCAAGGCATCTTCGGAGAAAAGTAATCCAATGACCAATGTTTCAGCCGACTCCACACCGCCTGTCGCAGCGCCCCGAATCCTGGGTGGCGACGAATGGATGGGTGTGCTTGTTCTGGCCGTGCTTGCGCTGATCCCGCTCTTCACCGAGGGTTATATCCTTTACATCCTGCCGCAATACATGACCTTTGGACTGCTGGCCGTGTCGCTGTCGCTTCTTTGGGGCGCGGCGGGCATTGTCAGCTTTGGTCAGGCGGCGTTTTTTGCCATAGGCGGATATGTCATTGGCCTGCTGATGAAGAACCCCTGGGTCGATTGGGTGAACATGGCCTACGTCGCGTTCATCATAGCGCCGCTTGCCGGGGCACTTCTGGCCGGATTGGTGGGAAAATTCCTGTTCGGGGCAGGGGTGGGGACGACCTATTTTGTCCTTGCCACGCTTGCGCTGTCGATCATCACCGAGCAATTGGCAAAAAGCTGGCCCGACATCACAGGCGGCTGGAATGGCCTGTATGTGGACCGGCTGGATTTGACTGGCCCCGGCTTCACCGTGAATATGTTTCCCGATGTGCCGATGTATTACTTCGTGCTGTGCATGGTCGCACTGGTTCTGGTGGCGACAATGCTGTTGATGCGGGGCCGGTTCGGAAAAATCATCGCAGGCGTGCGTGAAAACGAAGGCCGCATGTCGGCACTAGGTTTCGAGATTGCCACCTACAAGACACTGATCGTTGCCCTGTCCGGGGCAATCGCCGCCTATTCCGGCAGTCTCTATGCAACGCATTCCGGCTTTGTCTCGCCTTCGCTTGGCGGTGTTCTTTTCTCGACCGAGGTTCTGGTTTGGGTGGCGATTGGCGGACGCAGATCAATCGCCGGATCTTTTGTCGGGGGAATCGTCATCGCGTCTCTGGCTAATGTCCTTAGTGCGTTGACGCCCGAGTACTGGCAACTGATCATCGGTGTGATCTTTATCGCCGTCATCATGCTGTTTCACGAAGGCATTGCCGGGATCATCGAAATCCTCGCGCGCCGGATGAAACCTGCACAGCCGGAGGCAAAGCCATGACCACACTATTGCACGCACGGGGCTTGACCAAGCGGTTCAAGGGCCTTGTCGCCAACGAGGATGTCGATTTTGATCTGGAAGAAGGACAGGTCCAATGTCTGATCGGCCCGAACGGCGCAGGCAAGACCACATTCCTGTCAATGTTGTCGGGGCATCTGATTCCGACGGCGGGGACAATAACCTTCGCAGGTCAGGATGTTACCGGGCTTTCCGTAGCGGAACGCGCCCGCAGGGGCATCGCCCGCAAGTTTCAGACACCCACGGTGTTTGACGGGCTGTCCACGCAGGATAACATTGAGCTGGCTGTGCTGCGGCGCAGGTTGGATGCAGAGGTCGCACGGCAAGATATCGGCGATATTCTGCGAACGATCGGGTTGTGGGACCTTCGCGAGGCCCGCGCATCCGTCCTGTCCCACGGTCAACGGCAATGGTTGGAGATCGGGCTTTTGATCGGAATCGGAGCCAAGGTTATGCTGCTTGATGAACCGGCGGCAGGGATGACCAATCAGGAAACAATGGAAACCGGCAAGCTGATCAAGCGGTTGGCGCAAGAGCGGGGTTTGTCCATTGTGGTGATCGAACACGACATCGGATTTATCCGTGGTCTCGACGTGCCGACAACGGTTCTGCATCTGGGCCGTGTCATCATGCGCGGTAGTTTTGCCGAAGTGGCCGCCGACGAAACGGTGCGCGAAGTTTATCTAGGGACATCAACCCATGCTTGAGATGAAGAATGTTCACGCCGGATACGGGGATATCAAGGTCCTTCACGATATTGACCTGACCATCACCGATGGCGAGGTCCTGGGCGTGCTGGGACGCAACGGGATGGGCAAGACCACCCTGACCCGCGCGATCAGCGGTCAGATCGTGCCATCGGCCGGCAAGATCACATTCAATGACATCGACATCACCCGCGCCCCTGCCCATATGCGCGCCAGGGCCGGTTTGACCACAGTAGTGCAGGGGCGCGGCATGTTCCCCAAGCTGACAGTGCGCGAAAACCTTGAAATGGGGCGGCTTGCCTCGGGAAAGGTGAAACGTAACCGCACCGAGGAAGTGTTGGGATATTTTCCGCGTTTGGGCGAGCGGCTAAGCCAAAATGCCGGATCCATGAGCGGTGGCGAACAGCAGATGCTGGCCATCGGCAGAGGTTTGATGACCGACCCGTCACTGATCCTGCTGGACGAGCCGTCTGACGGTATCATGCCTACACTGGTGGCTGAAATTGCCGAAACATTGGCTGAAATCAACCGCCAGTCAGGTCTGAGCATTGTGATCGTTGAGCAGAACATGCCAATGGTTTTTTCGATGGCGACACGCTGTATCATCCTTGAAAAAGGCCGCATCGTCGCGGGTGGAACACCGGACGAGATTGAAAAGAGCGGTGCCATCGGCACTTACCTGACTTTGTAACACCCGCCGTCGGCACCCTTGTCGGTGACCGACCCAACGCACCACCTGGAGGAAACGATGGCTATCAACAGACCCACGCACCAGCAACTGGCCGATATCGTCGCGTCGCTTGGCATGAACATGGATGACGCAGAAATCGGGTTCTACCTTGAGAATATGCAAGGAGTCTTTGATCGCTACGACATCATTGATCAGATGCCCGACGATATCCCACAGGTGCGTTACCCGCGGACCCCGGGATATCGCCCGCAACCAAAAGACAATCCGAACAACGCCTGGTACTGGAAGTCCGAGATCAAGGGCGCCGAGAGCGGGAAGCTGGCCGGGAAGACCGTGGCGATCAAGGATAATGTGATGGTTGCCGGCGTGCCGATGATGAATGGTGCCGCGACGCTGGAAGGGTTTGTTCCTGATGTGGATGCAACGATTGTCACGCGCATTCTGGATGCCGGTGGCACCATATCGGGTAAATCCACCAGCGAGCATTTTTGCCTGTCCGGTGGCAGCCACACCAGTGACCCCGGCCCGGTTCACAACCCGCGCAAACACGGCTATTCGGCAGGCGGATCTTCATCCGGGTCCGCCGCGCTGCTGGTCACCGAAGAGGTCGATCTGGCCATCGGTGGCGATCAGGGGGGCTCGATCCGAATTCCTGCCGCTTATTGCGGTGTCTATGGCATGAAACCGACATTTGGACTGGTGCCCTATAGCGGCGTCATGCCCATTGAAATGACCATTGACCACACCGGCCCGATGAGCCGGAGCGTCGAGGATAATGCGCTGTTCCTTGAGGTTCTGGCAGGCCCGGACGGGCTGGACCCCAGACAGGACAACAGCCCGGCGCAAGAATATACTGCGGCGTTGGGCAGGGGCGTGAAAGGTCTTAGGATCGCTGTGGTCAAGGAAGGATTCGGGCATGAAAACTCGGAACCGGAGGTGGACGAAAAGGTCCGCGCCGCTGCCAAACATTTCGAGAGCCTTGGCGCGACGGTTACAGAAGTGTCGATCCCCATTCATACCCATGGCATCGCGATCTGGACCCCGATTATCCTTGAGGGTCTGCAATGGCAGATGATGCAGGGCAATGGGTATGGTATGAATTACAAAGGCCTCTATTCCACTACGCTGATAGATGCGCATGCAAACTGGCGTTATCGTGCAGATGATCTGTCGGACACGCTGAAACTGTCCATGTTTGCAGGGCAATACGGGATCGATGCCTATCGCGGGCGGTTCTATGCCAAGTGTCAGAACTTGTCCCGCGTCTTGCGCAAGGCCTATGATGATGTTCTGGCCGGGCACGATCTGCTGCTGATGCCAACGTTGCCAATGACGGCAACCAAGCTGCCCGCAGCAGGGGATCCACGTGAAGACGTTTTTGCCCGCGCTTGGGAGATGATGGGCAATACGGCACCGTTTAATGTAACGGGGCATCCGTCGATGGCAATACCATGCGGCTTGTCAAAGGATGCCTTGCCCATCAGCGTCATGCTTACCGGAAAGCATCTGGATGAAAGTGTGATCTACCAAGCGGCTCATGCCTTTGAGCAATCGCACGACTGGACAAAGATCTAGCGTAGGAAGCGCCTTTTTCGGGGCATGATGATGTGGCAAATCCTGTAAACGCGCGCCAAATGATGGTGCCACGTTGGCTGTGTCACCATCATTTGGCGATCCCGACCCAGGATTCGATCCGCGAGGTGTCAGCGCAGCGCCGGTTTCGTATGTGGGACGTTGACCTGAGCCCCGAGTTCTCTCCAGCTTTGCGTTGGTGTGATGCGCCCAAAGAATATGGCCCTGCCAAGACGCTCTACAATCGTTGAAAACGGTGGAGTGATATGGGGGTGTTTGCCCGGATCATGATGGGGCTTGCTGCTGAAGTACCGGACAACAAAACAATTTCAACCGACGCAACTTACTGTTTAGTCTTGTTCATTGGCCAAAGCGGCTCTCTTCAGGTCAGGCATCGACGACTATGCAAGGGGGGTTCTATTGCGCGCCTTCGAGCAGGAGCCACGTCTGCTTTCTGCCGTCGATCATATCGCGCAAAGGCGCGCGAGAAGCATAGGCCCGATGGCAACCAAATCTTGCAATTAGGGGCAAAAAACGCAGATGAACGCGACGTATCTCAGATTTAGGGGCAAGGGCCGCCCCACTTGTGGGTGCCCCGCAGAGATGGATCTCGGCAGCGCGCCCGGTTAGCAGGACCAGTTGGCGCGCTTACACTATCCTGACCCTAACTGGATGTGGAATGTCAAAAATACCATTCAGACGCCGCGAACCAAATCTAAAAGTTCACGATGCAACTCAGACGTTGCGGCCGAGATGACCCGGCCATCGGATTCCAGTGTCAGAGCTTGCCCATCCCAATCGGTGATGACACCCCCTGCTGCCTCAACGATCGCTGACACGGGCAAATAATCGTAGGGCTGTAGGTCGTAATCGACCACGGCATCCACATGACCCATCGCCAATAGCGCATGTGGATAACAGTCATAGCCCATGCGCCGTGTCTGTCCGGAATTCATCAGGCGATCAAAGAGCGCGGGTTCGTCACGATAGATCTTGTCGCCTTCGTTGACAAAGAACACAGCCTCTCTCAACCGGGTTACGTCACTGGTCAAAATTGGCGCGCCATTCATGGTCGCCCCCTGTCCCGGAATGCCAACCAGAGTTTCACCCAGAGCAGGCATACCAATCACACCAAGTGTCGGCACGCCATTTTTCAAATAACCCAGCAAGAAGCCGAACAGGGGATGCCCAGACAAAAAAGAACGCGTACCGTCGATCGGATCAACAATCCAAACCCGGTCGCGGTTTTCGCCTTCAAATCCGTGTTCTTCTCCAAAGATACTATCTTGGGGAAAGTGCTCGGCCAGATAGTCACGCACGACTGTCTCGACGCGCTTATCGGCTTGCGTTACCGGGCTTTCGTCTGCTTTGAACTCGATCCCAAGTCGCCCGCGGAAAAAGTTCAATGCCTCTTTGGCTGCGATATCAGCGAGAGTTGCGACGTGATCTGTTTCACTACATGCCATATACATTGTGTCCGCGCCCAGATTGGATCAGGCCATTGCCCCCACCATGCACGCTAGCCTGACCAGGCTGTTTGGCATCGGCGTGGGGGAAGGATGCGCTGCGCAATGCTCTTGCAGAGACGCCGTATCGCTTGCGGAACGCACGGGCAAAGCGTGAAAGAGATGAGAAACCGCAGGCGATCGCGATTTCTGTCATGGACATGTTCGTATCCTCAATCAAGATCTTTGCCTGTTCAAGCTGACGCGCACGGTAAAACTTCAGTGGCGATGTCGATAGGTGAAGCGCGAAAAGACGTTCTACTTGGCGCGTCGACAACCCGACAGCACCCGCCAAGGACGCGACAGGTACAGGATCTTCAAGGTTTTGAAGCATCATGCCGATGATGTCTTGAAGCCTTTTGGGTGCGCATTTGTATGTATCCGCGACAGTACAAGTTTGAGCCCGGTTGGCACTGCGCGCGGAAGACACGAGCAAAAAATTGCGAATTCGCGCCGAAACATTGGCCGAGACGCGCGAACTGACCCAATCCAGAGCGAAATCCATCGCCCCCAATTCGCCGGAACAGCAGGTGATGTTGGAATCCTCGACAAAAATCGCATTGCTGAACTCAACCTGAGTTGCCATTTCGTTATTGGCGGGGAGACGTGTCCAGTGGTCGGTGCCCCGCGAAATATGACCTGACATTGCGACCGCGCGCACAGCAGACCCCATGACGCAGACCGGAACGGATGCTCTGCGGCAATGCCGGACCACGCTCATTGTGACCCGCTGATCGCTTTGACCCATTTCAGGCCCAGAGCAGACAATAAAAAGTTCGGCCTGAACAATGCCCATGCCATTGATTTCATGCTAAAACATGGCGGTTTTTCTCGCCATTGGCTGCAGGGTTTCCTATGATTCTGCTTGAAACCCTGCAATTTCGGTTTTTGCCATGAAGCACCGTCCGCGCCCCACGGAACAGGATGACCTGCTGCGTCCCAGGCTGGTTGACATGATCGACCCGCGCCACGAGATGGTGAAGCTTTCCGCGCTGATCGACTGGGAGGTGTTCGAGCGGGAGTGGTCCGGGTTCTTTCCGTCGGGCAAGGGTCGACCGGCGACGGAGCCGCGGCTGGTGGCGGGGCTGCTGTATCTGCAGCACGCCTACCGGCTGTCGGATGAGGCAGTGGTCGCCCGTTGGGTCGAGAACCCGTATTATCAGCATTTCACCGGGGAGACGTTCTTTCAGCACCGTCCGCCGATCGACCCCTCGTCGCTGACCCGCTGGCGGGGGCGGATCGGAGAAGAAGGGGTGGAATGGCTGCTGACCCAGACCATCCGGGCGGGGCAGGACTCCGGCACCATCAACGCGGACAGCGCCAGGCGCGTGGCGGTCGACACGACCGTCATGGAGAAGAACATAGCGCATCCGACGGATGCCCGGCTTTATGAGCGGGCGCGGGAACAACTGGTCGCCCTGGCGCAGGAAGCCGGGGTAGAACTACGGCAATCCTATGCCCGCCTGGCGCCGCGGCTGGCGCTGCAGGTGGGCCGCTACGCCCATGCAAAGCAGTTCAAGCGCATGCGCAAGGCATTGAAAAGACTGAAGGGCTACACCGGCCGCGTCATGCGTGATCTGCGCCGCCACCTGCAGGTCGTCCCCGAGGGCGGTCTGCGGGACCGGATCATCGCGAAGCTCGCCCTGGTCTCGCAACTGCTGCACCAGCAGCCCAAGGGGGCCGACAAGATCTACGCCCTGCACGAACCCGAGGTCGATTGCATCTCGAAAGGCAAGGCGCGGGTCCGTTACGAGTTTGGCTGCAAGGTCAGCGTGGCGACCACGCTGGACGAGGGCTTCGTGGTCGGCATGCGCAGCTTTCCGGGCAACCCTTATGACGGCCACACCCTCCGCCCGGCGCTGGAACAGGTGGAAGTCCTGACCGACCAGCGACCCGAACTCGCCGTCGTCGACCGCGGCTATCGCGGCCATGGCGAGGCCAGGACCCGCGTCCTGATCAGCGGCACAAGGCGCGGCCTGACGCCAAAGCTGATCGCCGACCTCCGTCGCCGCAGCGCCATCGAGGCCGAAATCGGTCACATGAAAACCGATGGCCGTCTCGCGCGCTGCCCGCTCAAAGGCACCGTCGGGGATGCCCTCTTTGCCGTGCTCTGCGCCTGCGGACACAATATCCGCAAGATCCTGGCCCACCTCAGGGCTTGGCTTGCCTGGATTATCGCCCTGCTATCGACCGCCAATACCGATCCAAACCACCGCTATCTGACTGCAAATGCAGCGTGAAAGCTTTGTTCAGGATGAACTAAAAAGATCGGGGCCGGTCCCAGATCCTCGTGCGCATTGGCTGATCTCCAGCGCAGCATCCGGTAGAACTCGGCCCCCTGAGCGTGTGAAGACCTCGTCGCCGTCCGCGGAGAGAATTCGAACCTGCACTTCAGAACGAGGGTTCATCAGTTTGACCGCGTCGAAAACATCAGTCATCGATGCAAAGCTCAACAAAGAAAAACCATGGGTGAGAAGAATATGTACTTGAAAGCGGGCCTCAGCCGAAACCTTGGCTTCGGCACCCAATCCGGTGGGGTTCTCAGAGAAAAAATAATGTTTGCTCATCTCGTAGCTCCTTGTGCCTACTGAACCCACATTTCCCAAGTAAGGCGCTGATTTCGCTGTCCTGACCATTATATTTCCTATATAAAACATGGTGTTGAAGGCTGCGAGGGGCGCGTTTCATGGATCACCCAGAGGGTGCGGGCTTGCAACGGGCAGATCGGGTGGATTTCGACCCTCGCGTGCGGCTGGAATTTCGCGGCACGCAGCTCAGTTCCGACGGCGGCCTTCTGGTGATGCGCGAGCTTGATGACGCGCTCGGGTTGTCCGATTGGGGTAGATTCCGGTAGGGGGCAGGATCGTATCACAAGGCCTTGACACCCCCTTCTTTCCTCCATTTTGAACACTGTGGTCGCCTTCGTTGCGGCGATGAGCGTGGTGCGTTCGTTTGGTGGCTGTGACGGCGGCAAGAAATAGGGCTGATTACTTCACAGGCTGGCCCTGGTTTGCCGCCGCCACCTGTATTCGCCAGTGAGCAGGATGTGGGCCCACCCGAGCGGCGAGATATGCGCGAGCAGATCGGGCGCACAGTTCAGACTGGCCCGCTGCCGTGCGGCCACGGCCTGACCGAGATGCTTGGTGTTCCAGTAGATGATGATTGCCGCGAGCAGGTTGAGGCCCGCCATGCGGTAGTGCTGGCCCTCGGCGGTGCGATCCCTGATTTCACCTTGGCGCCCGATGCGCAGGGCGTTTTTCAAGGCGTGGTGTGCCTCGCCCTTGTTCAACCCGACCTGAGCCCGGCGCTGCATGTCGGCGTCGAGTAACCACTCGATGATGAACAGCGTGCGCTCGATGCGGCCGATTTCTCGGAGCGCCACGGCCAGTTCATGCTGGCGGGGATAGGCGGCGAACTTCTTGAGCAACTGACTGGGAGCCATGACGCCCGTCGCCATGGTGGCCACGGCACGCAGTACGCCCGGCCAGTTCTGGACGATGATGCCTTCGCGGATCTTGCCACCGATCAAGCCGCGTAACTCGTTCGGCGCGGTGGCGGGATCGAAGAGATAGAGCCGCGTTGATGGCAGATCCCGGATACGTGGGATGAACCGGTAGGACAGCAGCGCAGTCACGGCAAAGACCTGGTCTGTAAAGCCACCGGTGTCGGCATATTGCTCTGTGATCTTCCGCCCGGCCTCGTTCATTAGCAGGCCATCGAGGATGTAGGGCGCTTCGCTCACGGTGGCCGGAATGTTCTGGGTGGCAAAGGGGCCGAACTGGTCAGAGATATGGGTATAGGCCTTGAGGCCCGGCTCCGAGCCGTATTTCGCGTTGATGAGGTTCATGGCTTCGCCCTGCCGGGCGGCGGGGAAGAATTGCCCGTCACTGGACGCAGTGACGCCCCCGCCCCAGAACTGGGCCATGGGCAGCCGGGCCTGTGCTTCAATCACCATGGCGAGGGCCTGATTGATGGCATCGCTTTCCATATGCCATCGCGACAGGCGGGAGAGTTGGAAGTAGTCATGTGTGCTGGTCGCTTCGGCCATCTTGGTGAGCCCGAGGTTCAGGCCTTCAGACAACAGCACGGTCAACATCCCGATCTGGTCCTTGCAGGGCGCGCCGGTCTGCAGATGCGTGAAGGCTTCCGTGAAGCCGATATCCGCATCGACCTCCTGCAACAGTTCGGTGATCCGTATGGCGGGCAACCGGTCGTAGAGATCGAGCACCAGTTCGTCCGCCTCTTGCGGCACCGCCGCGCTCAGGCGGTCAGTTTTCAAGACACCATTCTCGATCGACCCGCCCGGAATGGCCCCTGCGCGGGCCGCCTTGGCCAGTCGCGCCAGCCCGTCGGTCATGCGCGACTTGCGATCGGCAAGCCAGATTTCCGGATCGAACGGCACCGTCAGCCTTGGCGCGCCCTCTACCGCCTCCGCAGGAACCAGGGCCTGCTTCAGATCAGCGTAGCGCCGGGAATGGGGGAGCCAGATGTCACCCGACCGGAACGCCTCCCGCACATGAAACAACACCGCAACCTCCCAGAGCCGATGGCCGTCACCGTCCTCAGCGTGCAGATGGCGGTGCCATTTCGAGCCACGCCGCAGAAAGCCAACTGGGCGGGTTTCGGGCTTTTCATCGTCAGCGATCAGCGCAGTCGCCTGCAGCAAGGGAGCTGCGACACCCGCCGCCTCGATATCGAGAACGCGCAGCATGCGCGGGGCATAGCGCCGGAACCGATGATAACCTTGGCCAACATGGGTTATTGGGTCTGCGGCCATCGTGGTCGTCAACTCGGCGGCGGTGGCGACCAGCCCTTCGAGCCGATCCCACCCGCAAGCCAGCTCTGTCGCCTGGTCCAGGGAAGCCCCATCGCTTCTGGCGTCCAGTAGGGCCGACCCGAGAGATTTGAAGGCGCGCAGGGTGTCCTGCACCGCCACCTTTGCGTCGGCGATTTTGGCGTCGCACAGCCTCTTCGCGCCCTGCCAGGTCTTGCCGACGATGCGGTCATGGGTCTCGACCACCGCGTCGGAAATCGCGGCACACCACTCGATGGCGCAAACTGTGAAGGTTGCACCTATGGCAGATCGCCGGCCCCAATTGCGCAGTTCGCCACGCTCACATGGCGGTTCTGAACTACAGTCTTATGCAGCCGGAAAACGACAAAAAACCGCAGGAAACAAGACTTCGCCTGAACAAGCGCGGCATAAACCGGAGCGCGGCATTATGGGTCAGCTCATGCGCCAAGGTGCCGTAATACCCCGCGGCCCTGTGAAACGTGCCAATCGGCGGCATATGAATCCGGTCGGTCTTGATGTTGTAATAGGCGCGCGGCTCCTCGGTCACGTCGATCTGTGCGCCAGTCGCGGCAAAGAACGCCTCAAGTTCGGGGTCGGCCACGGTGCCAAGATCGCGCGGCGGGTCGGGCAGAATGTAGAATTCAGCGGGCAAGCCCTCGATCTGGTCGGCGTTGAACACGCGGTAGGCTCTGGCATAGGGAATCTGGCGCTCTTCGCCGTTCTCGTCCTCGCGCTCGACGGTGCCGTATTTCACCACGGTTGCAGATTTCTCGCCCTTGCGGACATGGCCCCCAAGCTGCTTAGCCTGATTGAACGTCATCCAGCGGGCTGAGCTATAATCCTTCGCCATCGCTGTCGCCCAGAGCATCAGGATGTTGATGCCCCGATAAGCTTCGCCGTTGAACCGTTCCGGCAAGCTGACCCCTGCCCCTCCGCCAGTCCACGGCTTGCGCCAGGGCGGCGTTCCCGCCTCGATCTGCGTGATGATCTGGTTGGTGACATGGGTGTAAACGTCAAACTTCTCTGCGGTCATTTGTGACCCTCCTTCGCGTGACGCGGGCCGGGTCTGTTCCCCTTTCCGCCGATGGGCGGGCCTTCCTTCTCTGTTGTTTGGAATGCCCATGCATTCCGAACGGCAGAGCAGGTAAGGGCAAAGCCCGTCCTGCGGCCTGGCGGGGCCGTGACAACCGGGTGGAGGGCGTGAATTTGGGAGGGAACCGCGCGCCCGCGCGTGGGAGGAACCGGAATTCTCGACCGGAACCGCCGCCCTAGGGCGGCGCTTGCCGGTTTTCTCGGACCTGCCGGGATGGCAGGCGGATCACCAGGATTTGAAAACTGTCAGGGGTGGGGTGAGCGGGCGTCAGCCCGTCGATCCCCTGCCCTGCCTATCGTTCCCAGCGTGTCTCGGTAGCGAGATACTCCCATATGACAGTCTTGACTGTCACTGCGTCGGACCAATCAATAGAATATCGGTAACGCCCGGCTTCGACAGAAATCCAACCACCAACCATGGCTTCTTCGTCAAACAGACGGACGGTCATACGACTGCCAACCTCTGGCCAGACGGCAAGGTTCGCGCCGGTCTTAACAGCCTCGAAGGCGTCACGTTGATCAGGACTCAGGTTCTCCAAGGGAATGAATGTGGCATGATCAGGTGCCTCAAGCAGCGGTTCGCCGATCTCGTGATAAGCGTGACCGCGCGCGTTTTTGACGACGACCCGTCGTATCTTTTCGATGTCAGGATAGAGAGTAAACGGCTTCAGGTCCTCGAACAGCAGAAGCTGTCCGTCAGGTGTTCTCTTGAGAGAACGGACGACATGACGATTGCTCCGTAAGACGGTTGCGGCTTCGGGATGCTTCTTCGGATCAGGATAAAGGCTGCCAGCCATGACCGCATGAAGCACACAGAGAAGGTAGTTCTCGTCGGGTGAGAAACTGGAATTGCATCGGCGACAGACGACAACCTGTGGCAAGTAATCCAATTCATCACCCACGCCGCGATCATAGTCGGCACCCCGCTTCCTAAGCGTCTTCGTCAGAAGCGATTTTGTCGGAACATGGTCGAGATTGCTCTCAATGTTGGCAATCTCAGTTCCACAATGGATGCACCAAGCCTTCAGCCGATCATCGGTGAAGTCTTCAATTTCTCGCATCCAGAAAATCCTTCTCCAGTGGTGCACACCTGGCCAGACTCATGACGCCTGAGCATCACGATCCGGCATGTCGTCAAACAGGATCACGCGCCCGTCGCCATCGTCCGGATCGTTGACCAAGACAAACGGCACATCGGACCCGTCCTTCTCATAGAGACAGCGGTATTTCATCTGGCCGTCGAGTGGATCGCGCACCTGGTCGTAGCGGTAACTGTGCGGGATGCCCTTCTCGATCCAGCCTTCAACACCTGCGGGCGTCACAAGCGATAGCGGCTTTCCGTCCAGCAAGATTGTCTTGCCCACGTTGAATACTTCATACATCCGATCAGTCTCCTCTGTTGTGTCATCGGCTTCCGTCACAGGCTGTGACCTTCACCACGATCCCTGTCCCGCGTGTTTTCGTTCTCGTCGTCACCGCGCTCCTGATCGCGCTCGTCCTCGATCTCCAGCTTCTCGCGCGGCTTGTTCAGCACGTCCTTCAGCCGTTCGTTGACGGGCGGCTTGCGCGGCTCGCGTGCTGCGTCCTCGCCCATGTCATACTCGCTGTGACCATCAAGCTTGTGAACCGTCGCCTGGCCATCCCGCCCGGCGTCCTTCTCCATGATCTCTTTCAGCCGCTCCCGCGCATAATTGCGGCCTTCTGGTTTCGGCGTGTCGTCCTGGTCCCGTGACCGGCCCACGACGCGCGCCAGCCGCTCCCGGAAATCCTCCGGGTTGCGGTCGCGGTCTTTCGCCGTCGCGGCCCTGAGTGCTGCCAGACCGGCAGAAACACGGCCCTGCCCGGCCTCGCGCTCGATGCCGTAGGTCTCGCGTGCGATATCCAGCCGCTCACGCATTTCGCGGAAAGCGGCGCGCGCCTGGCGAGCGGCATGGACCACGGCCCCGCGCTCGGTAACAGGGACGTATTCCCGGCCCTGACGCTCGGCAATCACCTTGGCCCGCCGCTCCATGGAATTAGCCGCTGGCCCCAGCTTCAGCTCGGGGTCGCGGTCCAGTTCCTCGGCGGACAGCTTGTCGCCTCGATCCAGCGCCGTCTCGCGCTGCTTCTCAAGCGACCGGTGATCGACGCGCTCGACCTCCCCTACACGCTCCAGCGCACGGTTCTGCAACTCGGCCCAGAGGCCGCGCATCTGCTCGATCTCGACGCCGCCGGTCTTGGCGGAATCAAGCACGCGCGTCTTCGCAGTGAAGCCCCCTGCTTCCAGCTTGCGGGTCGAGGTCAGCACATGGGCATGATGGTTGCGCTGATCACCTTCGCGGTGGGGCGCATGGATCGCCACATCGACGGCCACGCCGTAGCGGCTGACCAGCTCCTGGGCGAAGTCGCGGGTGATCTGCGACCGGGCCTCGGCGCTGATCTCGGAGGGCAGGGCCAGCTCCCATTCGCGGGCGGTGACGGAGTTGCGGCGAGTCTCGCTGGCCTCGGCCTCGTTCCAGAGGCGAGACCGGTCCGAGGCCCAGTCCGGAGCGTCCTTCGGGGTCAGTATGAAGGTCTCCTCGATGCCCTGCTTGCGGGTGTAATCGTGGACACGGCCTTCACGCTGGCACTCGATGCGCTCCCCGACACGGTAGGCTGCCGCCGCCGTGGCGGAGCGCCCGGCGCTGCGTTTGATAGTCTTCACGGAGAGGTGGTAGCTGGCCATGCGCCCTCCCCTCGCCTGTGATGCAAACGCGCCCACGCGCCGGAGCTGATCCGTGCCGATGCCCTGACATTGGCAATCGGATCAGCCGTCTTTTCTCCGCAAGAGTGCGCCCGGAACCGGCGCGGTCTGAGGGGAAAAGACAGCCCGCCCGAGGCGAGCCTCTGGCTCACTAAGGCGCGGGCTTGCCAGTGATCTGCCCCCAGATCCCCAGCCTCATGGGGGGCGGGATATGGGGACAGATCACTGGCGGTTTGCCGGGGGCAAACCC
>NZ_JBGOSN010000065.1:0-18215 GCF_046335115.1 Paracoccus sp. P2
ACCACCGAAACCTGGCACGCGTTCCTCGACGACTTTGTCGATGACGCGGAACTCGTCGCCCGCATCAAGGCTCAGTCGCCGCGGTAACAATCGGCCGGTTACCCAAATTCCGGAATTGATATAAGAATATAGGGGAAATGGATGATGAATCTCAATTCAGCTTCAGCTGCCGAAGGAGTGAACGCAGGAAGCTACCAATCTTCCCGAAGATCGGTCGAATCCAGTACCAAGGATCAGTTTGAGATGTTCCTGAGGATGCTGACAACACAGATCAAGAACCAGGATCCGCTCAACCCCATGGAGAATACGGAATTCGCCGTTCAGCTTGCGACTTTTTCCGGGGTCGAGCAACAGGTCCAGACCAATCTGCTTCTGTCCCAGCTTCTGAGCGATACCTACGGAGGAGGGCTTGGCCAGTATTCCAACTGGATAGGCCGTGAGGTAAGAACGAATTCCCCTGTATGGTTTGACGGAGCTTCGTTGTCATTGGCGATGGACAATATCACGAATGCCGAAGGCGCCACGCTCGTCACGCTGAACGGACAGGGCCGAGAAGTGCAACGACAAATTCTGGGGGCCGTCCCAGGGGAAATGCAATGGTCTGGTCGACATGCGGATGGCACATCTCTCCCGGCCGGATTCTACAGCTTCCGTATCGAGGAGCAGAATAGCGACGGAAGCTATGTTGCGCGAGATGTCGAAGCTTATAGCCGTGTAACCGGGGTCGAATTGACAGCGAACGGCCCAGAACTTGTCCTGAAAGGTGGCGGTTCTGCGAGAATCGACCAGGTCAGTGCTTTGCGCGAATGATTCGGATTCGACCAGGCATCTTCGGTTGCGGATCGTGGCGCCATTCCAGCGGATCGGACCGCATTGCAGCGGGAGGCCAGCGCAAGGATTTTCTGCTCTCTCTGTCTTCGCAAGTGATGCGCCGCGGGGCAATATTCCATTGCCGCGGCACGGTGA
This sequence comes from Paracoccus sp. P2, assembly GCF_046335115.1. NCBI lineage: Bacteria > Pseudomonadati > Pseudomonadota > Alphaproteobacteria > Rhodobacterales > Paracoccaceae > Paracoccus > Paracoccus sp. P2. Next base: position 967 of record NZ_JBGOSN010000065.1, read on the forward strand.
CGTGCGATGCAACCTGATCGCGAAATCAGCACGGAACCGAGCGAATGTCCCTTTCACCCATGATCCGGGTCGTCCGCTTGGCCATCGGCATAGCGGTGCGCCGGCCGGTGGCAGAAGTGATGCCGACCCGCACGATCCTTGCCCCGGACCCGCGACACCGGCACCGAACATGCGCCATGCCGCCGGCCCGGAAACCTGGCCTTGCAGGAAGTCTCGGGGCAGCGGGGCGGGGTTCTGGCGTATCATGCCGCAAGGGCAGACCGGCCTATTGCTCGGCGTGTTTCGGCGCAAGCCGATGGCGGGGCCAGGCGTGGGCCGCGCCGGGCATGCCGTCCCGCCGGCTCGGCCGTCCTGCCCATACCCGATGCCGGCAAGGTCCGGGCCACGGCCGAATGGATCGCGGATCCGCCGCAGCCTGCCTGCCCGCCCGGACGGCACAAGCGGTCGCGATCGGCAGGCGCACCCCCCTACATGGGGCCATGCGCTGTCCGCCAGGCCTGGGAAGCAGATCCGGAAACGCGAACGGAACAAGGGCCGTCGACGATCCTGCCGCCCATTGCGGCGCCGGGCATGTCCGATCCCCTTGTGCCCGCGCTGACTGCCGGCAGTCTCGCCCGCCTGCCACCTTTTCTGGCCCAAGCGTAGACGAGGACAAATGCCCGAGGAAGGGCCGAGGACCGCGGCCGTCCCTGCACCACATGGGATCATGCGGAAATCGGGATCATGAGGGGAAACCCCTCCTGCGCCCCGGCATGAGCCAGAGGACTGATAACGCATGAAAACAGGCGACAACAGGACCGCGCGGCAAGGCCACCGGCGGCTACGGATGCGAAAGCGCCGGCGTGACCAGCAGGATGCCGGTCGCGACCATGGCCGCGATCAGCGTCATTCGCCACCAGGCGCAAGCGCAGGTCAGCATCGTCGCGACCGCGAAAGCCGCCACGGACAGGATGCTCGGCCATGCCGAAACCGCGATTGCGGGGTTTCCCCGTCCCGCCGGGGCCGACCGGGCGGACAGACCGAGCAGCCCATGCCGGCGATTCGCAACAGCCAGGCCGGGCGGCGGCCGCCTTTTCGGCCGCGCAGTTGCTCGTGATGCCGCGGCATCGCCCCGGCCCGCGCGAGGAACCCCGGCTAGCAAAGGACAAGGGACGGCCAGACCGGCACCCTACGCTCGCCAAGCCCGGCTTTCCCGGAGGCAAGTCCGCGGCTTCGGCGCCTTCACCCGGCCGGGACGGGCCAGCCAGGCGGCATGGGCCAGGCAAGGCCGCACAGGATCGCCACCAGATCGACCGAGGCCAGCACCCGATCCCCCTGCCCCATCGCCTGCGACAGGCTGGACGGCCCGGTCGCCGCCATTCGGCAGCGGCAAGGCCAGAAGCAGCCCGGCGGCCAGGGCCAGCCGCGCGCCCCAGGCTTTCGCGGGCAGGCGCAGGAAGGGCCAGATCGCCGCCGCAAGCCGGATCAGCAAAAGGCGCGGATCTTCTGCAACGCGCGTTCCGGCACATCGGCCGGGATCAGCCGGTTGGCCCGGAAATGGCCCGCCGTGGCCAGCATGGGCCCGGCGATGGCGCCGGTGTTCAGCCGCGCGATCGGCCACAGCCCGCGCGGCTGCGTCTCGGCGCGGGAAGGCCCGGCCGCACGCTTCGACACCGCAAGCACCAGCCCGCTGCCGGCCATGACGGTCCCCGGCCAGCCCGGCCGCAAAGACCAGCCAGCGCAGCGCCGTATCGGCAAAGCGGACGCGAAGCAGCGCACGAAGCGCATGGTTCGCCCTGGTGCCGGCCGCGGCGTCCGGCCGGCCGGGCCGCTGGATCAGCACGCCGCCGAGTCCGTCGAAGCGCATCCGCCCGACCCGGTCCGAGCCCAAGCCGCTCTGCACCGTCAGCGCCGGATTACGCCGCGGGAGCAAGACGATCTCGGGCCGGGGCCGGCCGGCTTTTCGATGCCGATCCGGCCGACCGGCATGGACCGGGCCACCGCGGCCGGCGCCATCAGCGGGGTCGGCAGAACCGGTGGCGACAGCGCACGCGGCGGGAGCGCCGCCGGGGCCGGGCCGCGCGGCGCGGGACGCTCCACCACCAGGGGCGTCAGCCTCGCCGCGAACAGCACCGGCCCGGAAAAGGCGATCACGACATGATAGGGCAGCGTCAGCGCCGTGGCCATGTTGTGCATGCCCTGCCGGGATCGCTGGCCCTTGCCGGGACGGAAGGTGAAGAACGCCTTGAGGCTTTTCTTGTGGGCGATGACGCCGCTGATGATCGCGACGAACATCGCCATGGTCGCGATGCCGAGGATCCAGCGCGCCAGGTTGCGCGGCAGGCCGCAAAGCTCGAAATGAAAGCGATAGAGGAGCTCGCCCCCCGCCGTCTGGCGCGGCGAAAGCGGGGCGCCCGTGGCGGCGTCAGTCGCCATGGCCTTGCCACCGCGCCGCCACGCCTGCGCGCCGGGTTTCGCCCAGGACAGGACGGGCGCCGGGCTGCGCTGGTCGGGAACCGGCTTGCCGCCGGCGGGCGCGACCTCGGCCAGCCGGTCCAGGGCACGCCCGACCGGATCCGCGCCCACGGCCGGGCCAAGCCGTTCTGGGCACATCCAACAGCGCATCTCGACGCGGAAACAGGCGATGGTCCCGGTCAGGAAGATCGCAAGAGCAGCCAGCCCAGCAGCAGCCCGGTCCAGGCATGGCGTGTCGAACAGCACCGCACCGCTTTCGCCCTCCGGCGCGATCACGATGTCGCTGCCCTGCGAAGCCATGACAACCCGCCCGGTCGCCGGATCGAAATCAACGCCCGAGGACGCTTTGGCGCCCGGCAGCGCCAGGATCTTCGCCGCGCCCGAGCCCAGATGGATGCGCCCCAGTTCCGGCCTGCGCAGCGGAAGGGTGTAAAGCCGGTCGGCCTTTTCATCCGGCGCCAGGCTCATGGTGCCGGGCTGGCCGCCGCGCGCCACGGATTGCAACTCGAACCCGTCCAGCTTTTCCGGGGCCTTGATGCCGCAAGCCTCGATCCGGCCGCGATGGGCGCTGACATGGGCGCGACCGCGCGCGGCGTCGATCACCACGTCGCGCGGCTTCTCGACCGAGCCGACCTCGAATGGCCGCACCAGCGGCAGGGCGTCCCGGGCAAAGACCGCGACCGCGTTCTGGCGGGTATTCGCGGCCCAGACGGTACCCTTCGCATCGCCCGCGGCAATGCCGAAATCACCGGGGCTGACCTCGGCCAGATCCTCCAGCCTCTCGGCGTCCAGTTGGTGATGCCGGACCCGCCCCCGAACGGCCGGCCCAGGGCCGAGGCGACGAAAACCTTGCCGTTCCGCGCGCTCTGGGCGACCTGGCAGACCGGGCGCCACCTTGGTCGAGCGGCTCGCCCCCGCCGGCGGCACCCGGGGCGAGACCTTCAGCTCGGCCACGCCGGCCACCGCATCCGGGGGCGGGTCGAAGGCAAGGCCGAAGCCGCCCTCGGCATCGGCCTGCATGCCCTGCGGCGACACCAGCACCTGGCCGCGCTGCAGGCTGACCTGCCGCTGCGGGGCAAAGCCCGAGACGCTGACCTCGGCCTGCCCCATGCGGAGAGGCGCTGCCCCAAGACCCCCCGCCGCAATGCCGGCGCTGGCGATGATGCCGAACACCGGGGGCGGAGACGAAAACGGTTGCCCGTGGCTTGCTCGGCGCCTCATGTCCCGCGCCGTGCCCTGCAGCGTGCTCGCAAACCCAGCGCGGCAGCGAAAGCCCCTGGGCGGGAGACCCGATCCTGCGGCGCTTGTGCCGGGAAAAGCCCGGGCCGGGCGTCTGGGACATCGCGCGGCCCTGCGGCTGTCAGCCTGACGTTCCGGGAAGACCACAGGCAAGGGATACCGGCACGACCAGGGGCGAAAACCGGGAAAGCCGGCATCCCGGGCGCGGCGGCCGGCCCGGGGCCGCGCCCGAGGGCCAGGGGTAGCGCCTCTGCCCAGCCGAGAGGCGGGCGGCGCTGCTGCCAAGCATCCTTCGCGCCGCCGGCATCGGCATCGGGAACAAGCGCCGCCCGCTCGGGGTTCGGCAGGGAAGGCGGCATTCGACGAAAGGGGCTGGACATGGCCGACGAGCCCGAATTCTCGCTGGGCGTCGAAGAAGAATACCTGCTGGTCGATCCCGAGACCGGCGACGTGCGCGAGGCGCCCGATGCGCTGATGGCCGCCTGCAAGGCCGAGCTGGCCGACCAGGTCGGCCCCGAGTTCCTGCGCTGCCAGATCGAGATCGGCACCCCCGTCGCCGCCAATGTGCGCGCGGCGCGCGATGATCTGGCCCGGCTGCGCGGCAGCATCGCACGCCATGCCGCCGAGTTCGGCTTGGCGCCGATTTCCGTCGCCTGCCATCCGGTCGCGGACTGGCGCAGCCAGGACCATACCGACAAGGACCGCTACAACCAGATCTCGCAGGAAATGGGCGGGGTATCCCGGCGCATGCTGATCTGCGGTATGCATGTCCATGTCGGCATCCCCGACCAGGACATGCGCATCGACCTGATGAACCAGTTCTCGTGGTTCCTGCCGCATCTGCTGGCACTTTCGGCCTCAAGCCCGTTCTGGCTGGGCGAGGAGACCCTGCTCGCCTCGTATCGCACCACGGTCTTTGCCGGCTATCCCCGCACCGGCCTGCCGCCGCGGCTGGGCAGCTGGGCGGAATACGAACGCTCGGTCGCGGCGCTGACCGAGACCGGGATCATCGGCGATGCCAGCAAGATCTGGTGGGATCTGCGCCCCTCGGCGCGCTTTCCCACGCTGGAGACGCGGATCTGCGACGCCTGCCCGCGGCTTGGCGACACCATCACCCTGGTCGCGCTGGTGCAGGCGACGCTGCGGATGCTGTGGCGGCTGTCGCGGCAGAACCTGCGCTGGCGGCAATACGACAACTTCCTGCTGGGCGAGAACCGCTGGCGGGCGACGCGCTACGGGCTGACCGAGGGGCTGATCGATTTCGGCACCCGCCGCATCATCCCCTTCGACGAGATCGCCGAAGCCTGGCTGGCCGCCATCGCCGAGGATGCCGATGCGCTGGACAGCCAGCCCGCGGTGGCCGGGCTGCGCGACATGATCGCCCGCGGCAGCGCGGCCGAACAGCAGCGCGCGCTCTACGCCGCGGCCATCGCTGCCGGGGCCACGCCGCAGGAAGCCTTTCGCGGCATCGTCGCCTGGCTGGTCGAAGAGTTCCGCCGTGGCCTGTGAGTCGCTTGGCGGCGGATTTCCCCGGCGCGCGGGAACAAAGCCCGCCAGCCGGGGGTTCCCCCGCCGAGTTGCAGCATCGGAAGGAAACAGCAATGCCCAAACATCTTCTGGCCCTCGGCCTCGCCCTGCTGCCGCTTTCGGCCCATGCCCAAGATGCCAAGGCGGTGTTCCTCGACACCCGGGGGCAAGAGGCGGGAACCGCGGCCCTGACCGCGACGCCCACAGGCGTACTGATCGAAGTCGAGGCGACCGGGCTGCCGGCCGGCCAATGGGTCGCCTTCCACATCCACGAAACCGGCAGCTGCGACCATGCCACCGGGCACGAATCGGCGGGCGGCCATTTCAACCCCACGCAGGCCCCGCATGGCGTGCTGGCCGAGGGCGGCCCCCATGCCGGCGACATGCCCAATATCTGGGTCGATGCCGAAGGGACGGCGCGGGCGCAGGTCTTCAACCCGCTGGTGACGCTGGCCGAGGGCGAGAATGCGATCAAGGGCCGGGCGCTGATGATCCATGCCGGCCCCGACGACTACCAGACCCAGCCCACCGGCGGCGCCGGCGACCGGCTGGCCTGCGCGGTGATCGAATAGGCCAGCGGGCCGGGATCAGGCCTGCGCGCCCTGACCCGCGCCCAGATGGCTCATGCGGCTGTGCAATTCGCAGCGCAGGCCCTCGGGATCAAGGCGGATCACGCTTTCGCCCATGAAGTCCTGGGCCAGCGCCTCCTCGATGATAAGCGAGCCGAAGCCCTTGCCGGCATGGGAGGCGACGGGCGGGCCGCCCGATTCCGCCCAGAGCAGCCGGAACGGGTCGTCGCTGCCCGGCCGCCCGCCGGTCCAGCCCAGGTCCACCGCGCCCTGGGGGACCGACAGCGCGCCGTATTTCAGCGCATTGGTCGCCAGTTCGTTGATGGCCAGCGCCAGCGTCAGCGCCTGCCTGGCCGACAGCCGCACCGGCGGGCCGGCGATGCGGAACCGCCGCCGCCCGGTGCGGAACGGCGCCAACGCCTGCTGGACGACCTGCCCGATCTCGGCATCCAGCGCGCTGGAATCGGTCAGCAGCGTCTGCGCCTGGGCCAGGGCGCCGATGCGCTGGCGCAGGATCTCGCGCGCCTCGGGGCCGTCATGGCTCAGCAGCGTCTGGTTGACGATGGCCGAGACCACGGTCAGCGTGTTCTTGATCCGGTGGCCCAGCTCGCCGTTCACCAACCGCAACTGGCGGGCGGCCTCGACCTTGCCGGTGGTCTCGATCACCGTGTCGATCATGCCGCGCACCACGCCGTTCTCGTCGCGGATCGGGCTGTAGCAGAAGGTGAAATGGCATTGCTCGGGGTAGCCGTAGCGGTCGATGACCAGCGGGAAATCCTCGATGAAGGTGGCCTCGCCGGCATAGGCGCGTTCGGCGATGGGGCCGATCTCGGCCCAGGCCTCGCGCCAGACCTCGGCGAAGGAGCGGCCCAGCACATTGCCCTTGTCGCCCAGGATCGGACGAAAGGCGTCGTTGTGCAGGGTGATCAGCCCCGGCCCCCAGACGATGCATTTCGGGAATTTCGAGTTCAGCGCCATCCCCAGCGCGATCTTCAGCGCCGAGGGCCAGCCGTCGGGCGGACCCAGCGGATTGGCGGACCAGTCATGGTCGCGGATGGCCCTGCCCATCTCGCCGCCGCCATCCAGAAAATGCACCGATCCGCCCATCTCCGCCGTCCCCCTGCCGCCCGCTCCCGCCCGACGCAAAACAGCGCAACGCGGGATGTTGCCCGGCGGTTTCCCAACGCGGCGCGCGGCGGCGGGGAAAATGACCGGCGCCGGATCGTACCGTCTGGCTGCGGGAATACCGCCGGAAAAACCTGCGCCGCGCCGGCCTTGCCGCGGAACGATTCCGCCGCTGCCCGGTTCGGGATGACAAGCCCATCATTCGCGACCAGGTGCCATGACGGAAACCCTTCGCTTCGGCCGCCTTCCGGCGGCGACGGCCCATCTTTGCATCGACATGCAACGGCTGTTCGGGCCGGGCTCGCCCTGGGCGGTGCCCTGGATCGAGCGGATCCGGCCCGCAGTGGCGACGCTGGTCGCGGCGCGGCCGCAGCGCACGGTCTTCACCCGCTTCATCCCGCCCGCCCGGCTCGGGGCGGCATCCGGCGCCTGGGCGCGCTATTACGCCCAATGGCCCGAAATGCTGCGCGAACGGCTGGACGACCGCTGGCTTGAACTGTTGCCGGAGCTGGCGCGGCACGCGCCCCCCGCCAAGGTGATCGACAAGCCGGTCTATTCCCCCTGGCATGACGGGCGGCTGCACGGCTGGTTGCGGGGGGCGGGGGTCACGACGCTGGTGGTGACGGGCGGCGAGACCGATGTCTGCGTGTTGGGCACGGTGATGGGGGCGGTCGACCTGGGCTATCGGGTGGTTCTGGTCGCTGATGCGGTCTGTTCCTCGACCGACCGGGGCCATGACGCGGCGATGACGCTTTACCGCGAACGGTTCTCGCAGCAGATCGAGACGGCGCCGCTCCAGGAGATCCTGGAAGCCTGGGGGAACGATTAGGCGGGAACAAGGGCGGTCCGGGGGGTGTTTTCCTGATGCCTGGGGGGCGAGGGGCCCATCCGATAGCTGCACAGGAGCCTTGCAATGTCTGCACCACGCACCGATCTGGAAAAACAGAGGCGCCGCCACCTTGTCCCGATCCTCGGCATCCTCGCGGCCGTGCTGATCGTGCTGGCGGGATTCGTCTGGTGGTTCAACGACGAAACCAGCGATCCCGAAATCCCCGGCCAGGTGCCGGGGCCGGTAGACGAGATCGCCGAGCCCCCCGCGGCCGGCATGGAAACCGGCGTGGAAACCGCACCCGCCACCCTGCCCGGCCCCGAAACCGCGCCCGCAGCCGGAACCGGCCAGCCGACGCAGCCCATGCCATGACCGGGGGCGCGATCCAGAACCGCATCGCCGGGCCGGCGTACGAGTTCGATATCGGGGTGAATGCCATGGCCCCCGGCCCGGTCGGGACGCCCTTGATCCCGGCCGGCACGTCGGCCGAGGCAATGGCTGCGTTCGGCGCCGCCTGCGCCATGAAGCGGCCCGCCCCACCGGCCGAAGCGGCCGAAGCAGCCGAGGCCGATGTCATGCCGGCCAAGCCGAGGCCGAGCCATGTCTCGGCCGCCACCATCGCCGTCACCGACTGCAAACCGACGATCTGAGAAGGAAGCCGACCATGAACAACCGCCATCTTGCGTTCCTTTGCGGCCTTGCCGCCGGTTTCGCGCTCAAGGGCGCCTGCGATGCGCTGGCCCGCCCCGCCGCCGCAGGGCCCGGCCGCAGCCACCGCCCGCGCCGGGAGGAGATCCGCCCCGCCGGCCGGCGGCTGATGAAAAACCCGCCGCGCAGCTGGGACATCGTGGACGAGCAAGGCGACGAATCCTTCCCGGCCAGCGATCCGCCGGGAAACTATTGAACGAGCGTGGGCCGAGACCCGCGACGCGCGCCGGACTCCCCGGTCGCCAGAACCGCCGCGGGCCGGGAACGTGGGGCCGTCATCGTCTTTGACCAGGAAGGCAGGCCAAGGCACCGCGGGCGATCTGGAAGGGATGCCGAAGATCGCCGAGCTCAGCTGCCCGGTCGCACTTCACGCCGCGGCCTCGACCGTGGAGCGAATCGCCGGTCACATGCCGCACCGGGCGGCCGGGAACAGGGTGCGCCGGAAGTTCATCGGCAGCGACACCGGCAAGCCGGTGGAGAAGGACGACCAGGTCAAGGGCTATAAGCTCGGCGAGGGCGATTCCCTCGCCCTTGTTCCCGACGAGATCGCCGTGGCCGTGCAGGAAAGCGATCAGACCCTGGCCGTCGCGGGTTTCGGCGCCTGCAAGGACATCGACGACGCCTGTTCCGACCACCGCTATTGCCTGACGCCGGCGGACCGCACGGCCGAAAAGGCCTTTGCCCTGATCCGCGAGGGCATGCGCCGCAAGCGGGCGGCGGCGCTGTTCCGGCGGGTGCGCACGGCGCCCAGGCGCGAGAAAGCCCTGGACCTGATGGCGGCGCGGCGCGAAGGCGCGGGACGGGCGGCGAAAAAGCCCGCGTCCCGCAGGAAGGCGGCGCAAGCCCGGCCAAGCCCCGCGCCCCCTATCCCTTCAGGACCAGCGCCGCGCCGCTGACGATGGAAAAGACCAGAACCGCCAGCCGCAGCGCCGGCCCGTTGACATGGGCGTGGACGTGCCGCGACAGCAGGCTGCCGATCAGCACCGCCGGGACCAGCGCCAGCGCCGCCAGGATCTGCTGCCCGCCGATCCGCCCCGCGGCCAGCAGGATCACCAGAGAGATCGCCTCTCCGACCAGAAAGCAGGTCGCCACGGTCGAGCGCAGCACCGGGCCGGGAGCATGCTGGTAAAGCAGCGCCAGCGGCGGGCCGCCGATGCCGGTCGCGGTTTCCGTCACGCCGGTGAACAGCCCCACCCCCAGCGAGGCCGAACGGCTGGGGGCGAAGGGCGGCGCCAGCAGGGCCGCCACGGCAGCCAGGACGGTCAGCAGGCCGACGGCGATTTCGAGCTGGCGCACCGACAGCGCGACCAGCACCGCCATGCCAAGGAATGTCCCGAAGAAGCGGCCAAAGGTGATCCACCCCGTCCCCTGCCGGTCGATCATCCGCCGCTCGCGCCATGCGACCAGGAAGTTCAGCGGCAGCATCAGGATCAGCAGGGTGACGGGCAGATAGCTGGCATCGATAAAGCCGAAGACCGGCGCCATGATCAGGGCAAAGCCGATGCCCACCGCCCCCTGCACGAATGCGGAGGCGGCGACCAGCAACGACAGGCCGAGAAATACGGTCAGGGTCACGCCAGCCTCATGTCGATCAGGCTGTCGGCGGTCGGATGGATGCGCTGGATCGGCGCGGCGGCGATGGCCGGCGCGGCCAGATCGCGGATCTCCTCCATCAGCGCGCGCGCGTCCCAGTCCACCGGCCAGCCCTGCACCATCCTCAGCCGGCCGTTGGTAAAGACCGCGTCGATCTGGTCGCGGTTGCCATAGCGCACCAGTTCCCAGCTCAGGTCGTGCGAGGGGGTGAATTCCGGCCGGTCCAGGTCGACCAGCAGGAAATCGGCCGCCAGCCCCTTGGCGATGCGGCCGGTCACGCCGGCCAGCCCGCCGGCATCGGCGGCCATCCGCGTCGCCGCATCCAGCCACAGCCAGCCGCCGCCGCAGGAACTGTCGCCCGAGGCCAGCCCATAGGCCACGCGCTGCATGCTTTCGGCCGCGTCCATCAGCCGGAACCCGTCGGCCCGCGTGCCGTCGGTGCCCAGCCCGAAGCGGATGCCAAGCGCCTGCATCTGCAGGGCCGGCGCGACCGCGTTCCCCTTCCAGACCGAGGCGACGGGGTTGTAGGCGACGGCGGTGCCGGTGTCGCGCAGCAGGTTCAGTTCCGACGGCGTGACCAGCGTCGAATGCGCGATCAGGGTCTGCGGCCCCAGAGCGCCGACATGGGCCAGATGCTCCAGCGGCCGGCGGCCATGCGCGACCAGCGATCGCTCGACCGCCACCAGATGCTCGTTCACATGGGTCTGGAAGGTGACGCCCGCCTCGGCCGCCATGGCCGAGACCTCGCGCAGCATCCCGTCGCTGGCCGCCTCGGGAATCGAGATGGCCAGCGAGGCATGGATCAGCGGATCGCCCTGGCAAGCGGCCAGGTGTGCCCCGGCCCGGCGCAGGATCTCGGGGCGGTCGGGCACCACGGCCGCGCCGCCCAGGTCGTTGCAGATCTGCGCCACCACCAGCCGCAGCCCCACCTCGCGCGAGGCCAGCGCGAGCTTGCCGATATGGCCGGCCGAGCGCGTGCCGGCGTCGATCGCCGTGGTAAAGCCGCCCCGCAGGCATTCCAGCGCCGCCAGCTTCGAGGACAGGTAGACCATGTGCTCGTCCAGGCTGCCCTCCAGCGGCACCCAGATGCGGCGGAAGATCTCGGAGGGCTCGCCGAAGACCAGCGACTTGCCCAGCGATTGCGTCAGGTGGGTGTGGGTGTCGATAAAGCCCGGCATCAACAGGTGATCGGGCAGTTCGACCAGCCGCGCCTGGGGGTGGCGGGCGCGCAGCGCCGCGGCATCGCCGACATCGGCAAAGCGGCCGGCGCGCAGCAGCACGGCCATGTCGCGCTGCGGCCCTCCGTCAAGAAGCAGGCGCCCCGGCGCGACGATCGTCTCGTCGGTTCGGGCAAAGATCTGGTGCAGGTCGGTCATCGGGCTTGCTCCGCGGTATCGACGGGTTTGGGGGCGCTGAACTGGAAGAAGGCGTTGACCACGGCTGCGGTGATCGTGCCCATGGCCAGCCCGTTGCCCAGGATCATCTGCGACCATTGCGGGAACTGGCTGTAGACGCCGGGCACCAGGATCGGCATCAGCCCCATGGCCAGGCCCGAGGCCAGCGTGAACATCGCGCCATGCTCGCGCAGGTCGACGCGGCTGAGCACATGGATGCCGATCACGCCGATGATGGCAAAGACGATGACGGCCGTGCCGCCGACGACCGGGCCGGGCAGGACGCTGGCCAGCCGCGACACCGGCGCCAGCAGCGCGATCAGCACCAAGATCACCCCCGCCATGGCGGTGACATGGCGCGAGCGCACCCCGGTCGCGCGGACGATGCCGATGTTCTCGCCCGAGGTGATGATCAGCGAGGTGCCGAACAGCCCGCCCAGGATCGAGGCCGCCGCATCGCCGCGGATGGTGCGCGGCACGATGGCATGGGCATCGCCCTTGCGGTCCACGATCTCGGCCGTGGCGATGGTCTGGCCGGTCGCCTCGGCCATCGAGATGATCGAGAAGATGATCAGCGGCAGCGAGGCGATGAGGTCGAATTTCGGCATCCCGAACGGGAACAGCTGCGGCACCGCGACCAGCGGCCCCTGCATCACGCCCGACAGGTCGAGCCGGCCCAGCGCCGCCGCCAGCAGCGTCCCCGCGATCAGCCCCAGCATCACCGAGATGCGCTGCAGCGTGCCGGTGAACACGCGCGAGAAGATCACCGTCAGCGCGATGGTCGCCAGCGCCAAGCCGACGTTGACCGGATCGGCAAAGCCGTCGCTGCCGGGCTTGCCGGTGATGGTGCCGCCATAGATCTTGACCAGGTTGACCGCCACCAGCAGCAGCATGGTGCCCACCACGATGGGCGGGAAAAAGCGCAGCAGCCGGCGAAAGACCGGCAGCGCCAGGAAATAGAATACCCCGGTCATCAGCACCGCGCCCACCGCCGTCTGCACGTCGGTCTGGCTGGCGATGGCCAGGAAGATCGCGATGGGCGCGCCGCCCGGAACCATGATGAAGGGCAGCCGGGCACCGAAACCTGCCGGCCCGTAGCTTTGCAGGATCGAGCCCAGGCCGCAGACCAGGAAGGTGGCGCTGATGATCGACACGGTCAGCGCCGTGTCAAAGCCCAGCGTCTGCGCGACCAGGAACACCGCCGTAATCGGCGATGCGGCCATCACCAGCACATGCTGGAAACCGTAAAGGATCAGATCCCGGAGCGGCAGAACCCGATCCACCGGATCGGGCGGCGTAAGCGTTCTCGTATTGGCCATCGTGGCGTTTCCCTGTTGTTGAAGCGGTGTTCACATTTATGCAAATCGTTTTGCTTACTTCTCGGAATAGCATGAGATGCGATTCGTGCAAATCGTTTTGTTGCCTCTGGCACGGCAATGCTGCTAGCCTTGCGGCGATGAACGGACGGATGAGGGACGCGTTGCGCAAACCCACCATATCGGATCTGGCCAGGGCCGCGGGGGTCTCGGTCACCACCGTGTCCCATGCGTTCAGCGGCCGCCGCCACGTCGACCCCGAAACCCGCAAGCGCATCCACGCCATCGCCGAGGAAATGGGCTATCACCCCAGCCGCATGGCGCAGGCGCTGCGCAGCGGCCGCAGCGGCACCATCGCGCTGGCCTCCTCGATGCCCTTCGCCATTGCCGCCGGGCCGTCGCGGCTGGGCTTCCTGATGGAGATCGCCGCCTCGGCCGCGATGTCGGCATTGACGCGCCAGCTGGCGCTGTGCCTGATCCCGCCGCATCCTTCGGTCCGCAGCCACGGCTCGGTCGCTTTCGACGGGGTGATTCTGGTCGAGCCCATGCGCGACGACCCGCTGGTCGCCCTGTTCGAGCAGCGCAAGACCCCCATCGTTTCCATCGGCACCGTGCCGGGCCGGCCCGACATCCCCGCCGTGAACATCCGCTCGCGGGAAACCGCACTGCTGCTGCTGGAGCATCTGGCACAGCAGGGCTGCCGCCATGTCGCGGCGCTGATCGGCTCGACCCCGCGGACCAGCCAGATCGAGGCCGAGCAGGCCTATCGCGCCTTTGCCGCCCGGCGCGGCCAGCAGGCCACCCTGGTCGTCCTGGACGAAGATGAGGGCGAAGAGATCGCCTATCGCGAGACCCTGCGCCTGCTTGCCGCGGATCCCTCGATCGACGGGATCTTCGCCGCCATCGACGCCTTTGCCAGCGGCGCGGTGCGGGCGGCGCATGAGCTGGGGCTGGCGATGCCGCGGCAATTGCGCATCGCCACCCGCTATGACGGGCTGCGGGCGAAGCTGTCCGATCCGCCGCTGACCGCCCTGGACCTGCATCTTCCGGCGATCGCCGAACAGGCGGTCCACCTGCTGCTGGACCGGATCGAGGGAACCGCCCGCACGGTCGAAGCGGAGCTGCCCGCTCTGATCCCCCGGCGATCCTCGGTCGCGCCCTAGGCGACCGGCGCCCTAGCCCTTGCGCAGTGCGTTCAGCAGCGCCGCGCCCAGGGCGCCCGGCTGCTCCTTGCCGGCGGGCGCGGCGGATTTCGGGCCGCGCGCCGGCTGGGCCTTGGGGCCGCGTTCCTTCTGCGCATCGCGGGCTGCGGCGCCACCGTCCTTGCGCATGGTCAGGCCGATGCGCTTGCGGGCCACGTCCACCTCGGTCACGCGCACCTTGACCACGTCGCCGACCTTGACCACCTCGTTCGGATCCTTGACGAAACGGTCGGCCAGCTGGCTGATATGCACCAGCCCGTCCTGATGCACGCCGATATCGACGAAGGCGCCGAAGGCCGCGACATTCGTCACCGTGCCCTCCAGCACCATGCCGGGGCGCAGATCCTTGATATCCTCGACCCCCTCGGCAAAGCTGGCGGTAACGAAGCTGGGGCGCGGGTCGCGGCCGGGCTTTTCCAGTTCGGACAGGATGTCGCGCACCGTCGGCAGGCCGAAATGCTCATCCACGAACTGTTCGGCGCGCAGACCCTTCAACGCCGCACCATCGCCCATGATCTGCCGGATGTCGCGGCCGCAGGCGGCGACGATCTTGCGCGCGACGCCGTACGCTTCGGGATGGACGGCCGAGGCGTCCAGCGGCTCGTCGCCGTCGCGGATGCGCAGGAAGCCCGCGCATTGCTCGAAGGCGCGCGGGCCAAGCCCCGTCACCTTCTTCAAGGCCGCGCGCGAGCGGAAGGCGCCCGCGGCATCGCGATGCGCGACGATGTTCTGCGCCAGCGACGGTCCCAGCCCGGCGACATGCGCCAAGAGCGGCGCCGAGGCGGTGTTCAGGTCCACCCCCACCGCGTTCACCGCATCCTCGACCACCGCCTCCAGCGTCTTTGCCAGCTGCCGCTGGTCCACGTCATGCTGATACTGGCCGACGCCGATGGATTCGGGCGGCACCTTGACCAGCTCGGCCAGCGGATCCTGCAGGCGCCGGGCGATGGAGACCGCGCCGCGCAGCGACACGTCGAGGCCGGGGAACTCCCTGGCCGCCAGTTCCGAGGCGGAATAGACCGAGGCGCCGGCCTCGGAGACGATCACCTTCACCGGCGGCTTCACCCCCTGCGGCAGGCGCTTGAGCACCTCGGCCACGAAACGCTCGGTCTCGCGGCTGGCAGTGCCGTTGCCGATGGCGATCAGCTCGATCCTGTGGCGGGTGATGGCGGCGGCCAGCGCGGCTTCCGCCCCGCGCAGGTCGGATTTCGGCGGAAAGGGATAGAGCGTCGCCGTCTCGACCAGCTTGCCGGTGCCGTCCACCGCCGCCAGCTTGACCCCGGTGCGGATGCCGGGGTCCAGCCCGATGGTCGGGCGCGGCCCGGCGGGCGAGGCCAGCAGCAGGTCGCGCAGGTTGCGGGCAAAGACCCGGATCGCCTCGGCATGGGCGCGCGAGCGCAACTCGGTCAGCAGGTCGATATACATCGTGTTCGACAGCCGCACCCGCCAGCACCAGCCGGCCACCTTGCGCAGCCAGCGGTCGCCGGGACCGTCGCCCAGCCGGCCCAGCGCCGCGGCGACGATGCCCTCGGCCCGCGCCGCGCCGGTTTCCGGCTCGGGGGCGATCTCGATGGCCAGCACCTCTTCCTTGGCGCCGCGTAGGATCGCCAGCGCCCGATGCGCCGGGATCGCCGCCCATTTCTCGGACTGGTCGAAATAATCGCTGAACTTGGCACCGACCTGTTCCTGGCCCGGCACCACCTTGGCCGAGATGATCGCCTCGGCCTGCATGAACTCGCGCAGCCGGCCCAGCAGCGCCGCATTCTCGGACAGTTCCTCGACCAGGATGTCGCGCGCGCCGTCCAGCGCCGATTTCGCGTCCGGCACCGCCTCGGTCAGGTAGCCCGCCGCCAGCGCCTCGGGCTCGGCGGCGCGGTTGTCCTGGATGGCGCGCAACAGCGGCTCCAGCCCGTTTTCGCGCGCGATCATCGCCTTGGTGCGCCGCTTGGGCTTGAAGGGCAGGTAGATGTCTTCCAGCGTGGCCTTGGTCTCGGCCCCGGCGATGGCGCGGGCCAGATCCTCGGTCAGCTTGCCCTGCCCCTTGATGGAGTCAAGGATCGCCGCCCGCCGCGCCTCGAGTTCACGCAGATAGGCCAGCCGCTCGGACAGCGTGCGCAGCTGGGTGTCGTCCAGCCCGCCCGTCACCTCCTTGCGATAGCGCGCGACGAAGGGAACCGTGGCGCCCCCGTCCAAGAGGGCCGTCGCCGCCGCCACCTGGTCGGGGCGGGCAGCGATCTCGGCGGCGATGGTGCGGGCAATGCGGTCGGTCGCGTCCACGGGCGGCATCCTCTGCTGACTGGAACGCCGTCTTAGACAAAACCGGCCGCCGATCCAAGCGTTCCGGCAGCGCCGACCGGCTCAGGACAGCCGCATCGCCGCGCGCATCCGCTTTTCGAACTGCGGGTCAAGGCGCGGCAGGCGCATGTCACCCTTGGTCGTCTCCATCGCGCACCACAGGTTCGCGATCGCGGTCCAGTTCAGGCCAAGCGGCGCGTCACCGGTTTCGACCAGTTGCAGCCGCCCACCCAACCGGCGGAAGGCCATGCCCCTCAGCAGGGCGTTGGCGTGCAGCAGCACCTCGTCGGCCAGCTCGTCGTCGAACTGCGCCTCGGCCATGGCAACGAAACCCGAGGGATCGCCTTCGATGGAAAGGGTCTGCGCCTCGATCAGGTAGCTTTCGCAGATCGAGAAGCCCTGCTCGCACCAATCCGCCACCGAGCCCGAAAAGCTTCGGCTGCCGACCCCGATGCCCGGATCCTGAAGAAAGCTCAGGCAACCGTTGTCGCCCAGGGGATAATGCATGCCCGCGGCATGCGTGGCCTTGCCATTCACCAACATCACTCACCAACCAACAATAGAGATCACGCAATGACTTACAATTAAAACGATCTGTTCGGTTTAGGCCAGTTGCCCTTTAAGATAGGTTAACGGACCGTTAACAAGGTAGTGTTAGTGGTTTGTTTTCAATGTATTTTGCTGGCATGGCCTGCGGGTGGTGCGAACATCTCCAAGTTGCGATGAATTCGCGGCCCCCTGTCCGGACCATCAGCGCCCCGCCGGGCAGGGCCTGGGCAGCACCCGGCCGCGGGCGCATGCAGAAAGCGCAAAGGCATGGCGACATGGGGCCTGGCGGCTCCTTTCGTCCTTTGGCATCGACTCGGGCGCATGCCAGCGGGCCGACAGGCAGCACCGGGCCGCTGCTGCCCGGCAAGGCCGGTGCTCGGGGCCGCAGCGGTGCCGACGACCGGCCGTTCACGGACGCGATCCTCTGGCTGGCACGGGGCGCTTCGCCC
>NZ_JBGOSN010000066.1:0-17947 GCF_046335115.1 Paracoccus sp. P2
ACCCTCTATCGCTACGTCGATGCCAACGGAAACCTCAGGGACCACGGAAGGCGCGTTTTATCGGCTTAGCGTAGGATTTAGCACCGTCCGGCAGCAGACCCCTAGAGGCGTTTTTCGGGGGTCGGCCGACCTTCCCCCCGGCCGCGCCCGGCTTCGTGCGTCCTGGGCGCTCCTGGACAGCTTGGGCGCGGTGCCCTGCCCTGGGGCCTGCATCGTCATTCCTGGCGATGGGAGCTCCACGCCTGGCGGTCGTCATCGTCGGAAGCGGCGAGGCTGGCCAGCTCGTCAGCTCGTCAGCCTGGCACCGGCGTTCTTGCCCTTCCCTCTTGGCGTTCAACCTGCGGCCGTCCCGCCAGCGTCGGCGTTCGAGGTTGGGCACGGGCCTCGGCAAACCGCTTTTCCTGCTAAACCTGGCTTTTCTCGGGCCTTCGAGTTGGCTGCGGCGCTCGATGAGGGGGCGCGGCCGTGGCCATGCCCTTGGTAAGCAGCCTGGCCGCAGGCCAGCCATTTTTGCGGGAGCCCCCGGCGAAGCCGCCAATGCACGAACTTTGAGAGGTTCGGCTGGCCGCGACTTATGCACAGGCCAGGCGGGTTTTAAGCGTTTTAAATATGTTTTAAGAGTTTTAGCCGCGAAAAACGCCGTTTTTCGCTTATGAATCAACGGCTTGCGAAGGTGGCCGGTGTGTAATAGACGGGTTCGGGTGGGTAATAGACGGAAGCCGGTGTGTAATAGACGGGTTCGGGTGGGTAATAGACGGACTATCCACAAGCCAGGGGGCCGTTCCTGCCTGAACAGGCGTTAGGGCATTTTGCCCTAGAGTCGATCTCCGTCTATTACACACCGGACGGCGGCGGCAGCGCCTCGTCGGCGCGGTCGCGGTAGATCATCACCAGCAGCGGGCCGCCCTGCCCTGTCTCCTCGCGCAGCTCGTATTCGGGCAGGTCGTTGGCCTCGATGATGTTGCGCAGGATGCGGCAGAACTCTTTGAACTTGCCGGCGCTGCCGCTGCGGTCATAGACCGTCTGGAAAGCCCACTTGGCTTCACTCTTGCCCGCCGCTTGCCGGGCCAAGCGATAGACGAACCGGCCGATGCCTGGGTCAATCAGGAAGTAGTCGGGATGCACGGTCAGCACGTCCGGCCGCTTGCCCTCTGTGACCTCACGGTAAAGCCACTTCGGGGCCTCGATCTCGACGGACGCAATCTTGCCGTTCTCCGTATAGGACAGCACCTTGTAACTGCTTACCAAGCCTTCGGCCTCGACCTCGCGCATGGGCCGCCGGCCGTTGGCGGATGGCCGCTCGCGCACGTTTTTGATGGTCGTGCCCTTGAGGCGGTCTAGCGCCCCTTCCACTTCATCCGCCTGGCGGCCGCCATCGCCACGGCGGCAGAACTTGAGAATGTCACTCACATGGGGCCGGTAGGTGCGGCCGGGCTTCTCTCCCCTGCCCTCGCGGTGGCGGTTCATGGCTTCGGTCAAGTGCGAAACCATCATCAGCACCAGGTCGTAATCCCAAACGGACGCCATGCCGTCCGGGCCTGCCTTCACCTCCACGTAACCATCGGACAGTTCGTAGCGGATGACCTCGCCGGCGCGCTTGTCCTTTTTGGACAGGCGGAACACGGCCACGTCCATGATGCTGCGGGAATCCTTGGTGCCCACGTCGTAGAGCGACGGCACGAAAAAATCGGGCTGTGCGTCACCTTCCGGCGGCTTGCGGATAGACGACGAAGGGGGGGGCGATTTAACGGAGCTGCTGGCGTTGCGTTCGCGGTCGGCGCGGGCGTCCTCGTCGCGCAGCCTGGCGGCTACCTGCTCCTTGGACTCGCCCGGCCGTGCAGCGGCCTCGATGCGCTTCTGTTGCCTCGCATCGATCCCGGCTTTCAGCTTCTCCAAGGAAGCGCCCAGGGAACCGCCCAATAGGTCGCCGATCTGCTGCGGCCCTTTCCCGCGTTGGTTGTTCATGCCGTCTCCCTAAGCCTTCGGCCGCCGCCACGGTGCCGACCCTATGGGCTTCACGCGGCCGGATTCGAGCGGCACTAGCCAAATGCCATTGAGCCGCCACGGCGCCGGCAAACCGAGCTGCGCGTTTTCGTGGGCCGCTTGGGCCAGGTTCTGCGCTACCCGCTCGGCCTTCCTGGCTCTGGTTTTAGCCGCTAAAGCGGCGCAAATGTTCATGGATTGCCCTTGGATATTAATTTCATTCTTCTTGAATTCCGTTTAGCTCTGGAAAATGTTGCCTTCCAGGGCGTTGAAAATCGCCATGTTGATGATCGCGGCGCGGGCCTGGCCGGTGCGCTTGGCGACTTCATCGACCTTGCGCAACAGCTCGGGCGCAATGGTCAAGGTGATCTGCCGCTTGTGGCCCTTGGGAATGCCCTTCTCATAGGCGGCCGCCGGCGCGGCCTTGCTGGCGTCTGGTGCGCCTTGGATGAAAGCATCCTGGGCGGCGGTTGCCGTTGTGGTCTTGGGCTTGCGCTGTATTGACATGCTAAAAACTCCCGTTAGGCGATTTGTTGGATATTAAAAAGCGATGAAACGAGACTATCAATCTCGGCTATCGCCTTCGGGTCGCGGGGGGCTAGCTCGGACACGGCCAGGCCAGCGCCGCCGGCATTGCTGAACGCCTTGCGCCGCCGGATCGGGGCGGCCAGGTACTCGAACTGCGGAACCTCGGCCACGGCCGCCGCCGCGTCGGCGTTGTCGGCCGAGTGCTCGCCGGGGTCAGCCTGGTTCATCACGGCGAAGGCGCGCAGGCCGTCGCGGACGCTCCGGGCCTCATCCACCAGCGCGGCCATGTCATCGAGCGCCCACACGTCATAGGAACGCGGCGCGAACGGCACCAGCAGCACATCGGACAAGATCAGCGCCGCCCGTAGCGCGGTCGAGTCACGGCCGCCGGCGTCGATGATGATGTCTTGCCACTTGTTCCGCTGCTGCTGCACCTGGCCGCGCAGGGCCGGGCCGTCCGCGTACTGCGCGCAGGCAATCCCCGGCTGACGCCCGCCCTCGGCCCGTGCGGCGATGGCCGCCGCTGCCGTGCCCTGGCGGTCGCCGTCGATCAGCCACACGTCGCGCCCGGCCAAGGCGCGGGCGATGGCGAGCTGAACAGCCAGCGTCGTCTTGCCGACGCCGCCCTTGGTGTTTCCTACTGTAATAATCACATTGGCACCTCAGAAGGATATTAACTGACAGTGCCTGATTGTGCTGGCTTGGCGCGGTTACGTCAATAGGGTTAGCGCACTTTTTGAAGGTTCTTTTAATATTAAAAACGGCCGCTAAGAACGGCCTTTAGCGGCTAAAGTCCTGCGCCTCCCATAGCGTCCGATAGGCCGCCTCGTCGGCGGTCGGCTCGCGGTCGAGCTGTTCCAGCAGCCAAGCCACGCCGGCGGCCATCGCCTCGTCGTGGTCGAGATACCGGCCATCGAGCGCGGCATACATGCCGCCCTGCCTGGTGGTCACTTCCCAAGCCTGGCCGTCATGGGTGCGGCACACGGCATAGGCGAAGTAATCCCCCTTGGCGTCCATTTCGTCATGGGCGGCTTGCAACTCGGGGCGAAGCGGGGGCAGGGGATAGCGTCCATTTCTCATGCCTTCGCGCCCTCCTGGCCGGCGGCCGCCAGCGCGTCGGCCTCGGTCAATGCGTTCTCGGCGAACGCGCCGCGCCGGCGGGCCTCGGCCTGGCTGGTTTCCTGGCCGCGCAGCGCCCGGTAAAGGGTCGCCCGATGCACGCCCAGCAGCTCGGCCGTTTCGGCGGCCGTGCGGCCATCGGCCAGCAGCTCGCGGGCATGTTCAACCTGTCCGGGGTTGAGGGTAGGGCGGCGGCCGAACTGCACGCCTCGCGCCTTGGCCGCCTCGCGGCCGTTCCTGGTGCGGTCGATGATTAGGGAACGCTCGAACTCGGCGATGCCGGCAAACACGGTCAGCACCATGCGCCCGGCCGGGGTGGTGGTGTCGGCCCACGGCTCGGCCAGGCTGCGCAGGCCCGCGCCCTTGGCCTGTAGCTGCTCGGAAATGTCCAAAAGGTCGCGGGTGCTGCGGGCCAGCCTGTCCAGCCGCGTGACTGTCACCACGTCGCCGGCGCGCAGGTGGTCGAGCATCCGGGCCAGCTCCGGCCGCCTGGCGTGCGCGCCGGTGATCTTCTCGGCAAAGATGCGCGAGCAGCCGGCGGCGGCCAGCTCGGCGCGCTGGTTCCTCAAGTCCTGGTCATCGGTCGATACCCTGGCGTAACCGATCAGCAGCTTGTCTTTCATGGTGCGCCCCTTCGTTGCAAATATCGTCGCAAATAATAGATCATTTGCGACCGATTTTTGCAACGCGACAACGCTAGAGGAAAGGGCGGGGCGGGCCGTGTCGCAAAACTTAGTACTTATGCGACACGGCCGGCTAACTTTTTGGATACACAAACGTGTATCCATGCGATACTGTCGCCCTATGTCGAGCAAAGACGTTGGCCTCCGCATCCGTGTTGAAAGGGAACTCCGCGAGGCGTTCCAAGGGGCCTGTCTGGCTGAAAACCGGAGTGCGTCGGAAGTGCTGCGCGAGTTCATGCAGGCATTCGCCGACAGACATCAAGGCGGCTTGCAAGCGGACATGTTCGCTGCGCCGGCAGCCAGAAAGCCACGTCGTTCAACCAAGAGAAAACCAAAATGAGCCAATTCACTTCACTGGAAATGTGCGCGGGGGCAGGGGGGCAGGCTATCGGCCTGGAAATGGCAGGCTTCGACCATGCCGCCCTGGTCGAGCTGGAACCGGCAGCATGCGCAACGCTTCGCCTGAACCGACCGGCCTGGAATGTCATTGAGGACGACTTGCGCCGCTTCGATGGCCGCCCCTATCAGGGCATTGACCTGGTGGCCGGCGGCGTGCCGTGCCCGCCGTTCTCCAAGGCCGGAAAGCAACTCGGCGCAAAGGATGAGCGCGACCTGTTCCCCGAAGCTATCCGCCTGGTCGATGAGTGCCGCCCGCAAGCCGTGATGCTTGAGAACGTGCGCGGCCTGCTCGATGCGGTCTTTGATGACTACCGGAACAAGGTAGAAAAGCAGCTCAAGAAGCTGGGCTATGTGCCTGGCTGGCGGCTGTTCAACGCATCGGACTATGGCGTGTCGCAACTGCGCCCGCGTGTGGTGTTCGTCGGCATCCGCAAAGACCTGGCCGGCGGCTTCTCCTGGCCGGAACCTCTGCAAAGCGAACCGCCGACCGTGGGCGAGCTGCTGCACGATCTCATGAAGGCCAACGGCTGGCGCGGTGCGAACCGCTGGCGCGACCAGGCCAGCACCATCGCCCCGACCCTGGTAGGCGGCTCCAAGAAGCACGGCGGGCCAGACCTCGGCCCGACCCGCGCAAAACGCGCCTGGGCCGCCCTGGGCGTCGATGGAATGGGGTTGTGGGACGATGCCCCGCCGCGTGACTTCGTGGGCATGCCGCGCCTGACGCCGCGCATGACGGCCCGGATTCAGGGCTTCCCGGATGACTGGCAGTTCTCCGGCCGCAAGACCGCCGCCTATCGCCAGATCGGCAACGCCTTCCCGCCGCCGGTTGCGGCGGCCGTGGCCCGTCAGATATTCGCGGCCCTGTCCGTGAAGCGCGTTTTCAAGGTGGCATGATGACGACGCCCGCCGACTTCGTGGAAGCCCGCAAGGCGTTCCATGCCTCGCTGCTTCAATCAACCCTGACCATCAACAGCGCGGGAGTGGTCAGCAACGCCGACAGCAGCAACACGACGAGCAAGGCGATTGCCAAGGGCATTGCCGATCTGCTCAAGGCCGAAACCATCGGCGAGCGGATCGCGGGCCAGACCTCGGGCAACCAGTTCGAGGGCATTTGCGCGGCCTTCGTGCAGGAAACCTTCCTCAAGCTGGGGCACCTGCGCCCCGGTACCTGGGACGTGCATCAAGTCTCCGGCCGCAATCGCCTGGAAATCGCCCGGTATGAGCAATACGCGCACCTGGTCGCCCTGGATCGCGCCGCTAAGGCCGATGCGGAGCTGGCCGCCGCCCTGGGGAGCGACTACACCATCACGCCGGATATCGTGGTGGTGCGCGACACCGAGGACGACAGCGCCATCAATGCACCGGCGGTCCTGGTCGATGACAGCGTGACCACGCTTGCCAGCCTGCGCAAGAAAAACGGCGGCCTGCCGCTGCTGCACGCAAGCATTTCCTGCAAGTGGACGATCCGCAGCGACCGGGCGCAAAACGCCCGTTCCGAAGCGTTGAACCTGGTACGCAACCGCAAGGGCCGTCTGCCGCATGTGGTGGTCGTCACGGCCGAACCGACACCGAGCCGCCTTGCCTCCATCGCCCTGGGCACCGGGGACATTGATTGCGTGTATCACTTCGCCCTGTATGAGCTGCAAGCCACCGTGAAAGCCCTGGGCATGGACGATGCGGCCGACCTCCTGGCGGTGATGGTCGATGGCAAGCGCCTGAAGGACATTTCAGACCTGCCGCTTGACTTGGCAGTGTGAGCCATGACGGCCGGCCAGCGGGAACAGGACGAGGCCGCCGGCGGGCCTGAGCGGCGCGAGCTGCGCCTAGCCGATGGAACGGTCGTCACGGCCTCGGTAGCTGCCCGGCACTATTCCCGCTCGCATCAGTTGTACGGCTATCTGCAATTCAAGGCCCACGGAAAGACCGTTACCAAGTACATCGGCCGCGTGACGGCCGAAAGCCGGGCTGAGTCCCTGCGCCTGGGCTGGGAACTGCTGCGCTCGCGGAAGCTGGTCGAGTCTTTCGGCTGGTCGTGGGTCGTGAAGCGGGGCAAGTAGGGGCCAGCGCATGGGGATGAACCGCAGCGAGAACATGCGGCGCATCCGCAGCCAGGACACCGCCCCGGAAATGGCTGTGCGCCGCCTGGCGCATGGCCTAGGCTACCGCTACCGGCTGCACCGCAAGGACATTCCCGGCAAGCCCGACCTGGTGTTTCCCGGCCGCCGGAAAGTGATCTTCATTCACGGCTGTTTCTGGCATCAGCATCCGGGGTGCAGGGAAGGGCGGCCGCCCAAGTCGAATGCCGCCTACTGGCTTCCCAAGCTCGAACGCAACATAGAGCGCGACAAGGCCGCGCTTGCGCAGCTCGCCGCCGCTGGGTGGGATGTGCTGGTGATTTGGGAGTGCGAAACCAAGAACCATGAGGCCACGCGCCAAGCCCTGCTAGATTTCCTGGGGCCGCCGCACCTGGCCGGAAAGGGGCAATAGGACATGGGCAAGAAGGAAACCGAAGAAGCGATTGCAGATAGCCGCGCCGGCCGCGTGTCGCGGGTTGGCTCGGTCGATGAGCTGCTGGCCGATCTGAACGCCGCCGACGACAGCGCCGCGCGCCACACGATGGCCGAGCTGCTGGCCGCTTCCGACTATTCGCAGCCGCAGCCGCCAGAGGAACGCGAATGGGTGGATGCTCCCGCCGTAGGCCGTGAGCTGACGCCCTTCGACCCGGCCGAGGCGCTGACCACGGCCGAGGCGATCAGCGCCTTCCTGGCCGAAGCCGAGGCCGTCGGCGACCCGGCCTATGTCGAGCACGCCCGCGAAATCGCGGCGCGGGCCAGGGCCATGCACGGCCTGGAAGGGTAGGGCTGGCCAGCATCGCCACATCCGGCGATGACGGCCGCCGCGGTGGATCTCATCGCCGTTTCCGACGATGCAGGCCCGGAAGCGAAAAGGGCGGCCACGCGGCCGCCCTTGCTGTTCCTGGTTGGCCTCTACAAGCCCGCCACGGCCAGGGCG
Source organism: Paracoccus sp. P2 (assembly GCF_046335115.1). Lineage (NCBI taxonomy): Bacteria > Pseudomonadati > Pseudomonadota > Alphaproteobacteria > Rhodobacterales > Paracoccaceae > Paracoccus > Paracoccus sp. P2. The sequence continues at coordinate 7,725 of NZ_JBGOSN010000066.1, forward strand.
CGGCCGATGGGCACCGCCTGGGTGAATGGCCCGGCGCTGTGGCTCACAAGGCCCACGGCCTCGCCCCGGCCATTGACCACCACGCCGCCGGAGTTGCCGCCCGCTATGGGCGCGTCGATCTGCAACATGCCCGCCGCGCCAATCAGGCCGCCGACCTGGCCGTGGCGGCTGACGATGCCCGCGCTCATGGAAAAGTCCAAGCCCTTCGGGGAGCCGATCGCGGCGACGGCCTGCCCCTGGCGGGGCAGGGCGGGGGCCGCGCGCACCGGCTGGCCTGGCTCGCCGTCGATCAGCAGCGCGGCCACGTCGCGCACCTGGTCGAGACGCGCCACGCGGGCGCTGCGCCATTCCCCGCTTGCCAGCTTCACCCGCACGCCCTCGATGCCGGCCAGGACGTGCGCGGCCGTCAGCGCCGTGCGGCCGTCGCCGACAAGGAAGCCCGCGCCCATCGTCACCCATTCGCGTTCCTGGTCGGCCTTCGCCCATTCGTGCCGCCAGGCGCGATAGCGGGTCAGCAGTCCGGTTGCCAGGTTGGTTTGAACGCCAGGGACAAGCCATGCCCGGTTACGGCTGCCGTCGCCCTTGGCGCGCTCGATGACGGCCACCATGACAACGGACGGCATCACTTGGCCGGCCACGGCCGCCCAATCGACGGCGGCAGGGTAGGGGCGGGCGTCCAGCTCCACGCCCTCGCCGGCGGCGCTGCGGGCGCTGTCGGCCGTGGCCTGCGCCTGGTGCTGGTTCCATCCATCATCGGAAAGGCGCTGCTGCGCGGCCGCGATGGCGTTCACGTTCGCCTGGGTAGTGGCAAGGGCATAGCCGCCGGACGCCAGGGCGGCCCCCGCCAGGACGTAGGCCGCCAGGGCAGCGCGCCGCCAGGATTCAACGCTGCTCATGCTCCGCGCCCTCCTGGTCATGGTTGAGGCCGCGCATTTGCAGGCGCTGGCCGGTGTCGTCGCCGATCTGCAAAACCTTGATGTGCTGCTCATAGGCCGCCTGGAACATCCAGCCGGCCCCGGCCAGGCCGATGACGGCGGCCGCGAAGGTCACACGGTATTTCGTTAGATCGCGCCGGGGGGCGCGGGTAATATGCTGTTCAGCCATGATTTCATCCCTCTGTCGGATGGGGTTGTGGTTAGGCGCCTGGGCCGGTTGCCGCCGCCCTGGCGCCGCCTTTCAGCGGCTAAAGCTGCGGGATTGCTCCCGGTCGCGCGCCGCCTTCTCCTTGAACCGTTCGGCGATCTCGCGGGCGCGGGCCTGCTTCACCTGGTCGCCGTTCTCGTTGTCCCGGTTCAGCTCCTTTGCCAGCGTCTTTGCCTGCTGGCCGTTGATCTCGTTCAGCTCGACTTTCTGGCTGGCGTCCAGCTCGAAGCCCTGGCCCTGCTGGCCTTGCTTCTGCTCGGCCTCGATGGCCTGGGACTGCTGCGCAGCCGCCTGGCCGTGGCGTTCCAGCCGCTCAAGGTCTTTCGCCTCGCGGCGCTGCTGCGCCTGCTCGATCTGCTTGGCGTAGCCCTGGGCCAGCTCGTCGTTCGTCGGTTCTGTGCTCATGGTGCGTGCTCCTGGTTGGTTGAAAACGGCGCGTCACCGGCTCAAACCGCCGTTGCCGCGCTCCTGCTCGCGCTGCCGCTGCCGGCTGCGCTCGATCTCCTTCGGGTCGCGTGCATACCTGTCGGCAAGCTCGCGCTGCATCTTGTCCAGCTCGACGGCCTGGCGCTCCTTCGGCATGGCGTTGAACCGCTCGATGCGCTCGCGCAGCTCGGCCGGCAGCTCGCGCCAGGCGCTCGGGTTGCGGTCTGTGTAGCCCGCAAAACCCGCCTGCCGCTTCACGGCCAGCGCCTTGAACTGGTCGGCCTCCCTCTTGGCGTACATCTCGGCCCGCTTGCGGTCTTGCTCGCTGACCTGGACGGCCGCCGGGCGTTCCGGCTCGGCCTTGGCCTGGGACGGCTGCGCCAGGCCCGCAAAGGCCCGCTGCTGGCCCTCCTGCATGATCGCGGCCGAATGGTGCCTGGGGTCTTTCCCGGCCGCCTGGAACTCCTGGGCGACGGCAAGCTGTGCCTTCGCCACGTCCAGCGCCAGGCCGCCGCCTGCCGCCTCGGCGCGCTCCACGCCGGCGCGGAATCCGGCCAGGGGGTCGGGGGCCGGGCGTTCCGCTGGCGGCCGCTGCGGCGCTGCCGGCTGCTCGATCTGCTGCGGCCGCTGCACGGCCGGCGTGCCGGCAATGTCGGTCGCCGGCATGAGGTCGGGGCGGCCGTGCCGTTCCAGGCTGCGGCGCATGGCGCGCTGCATCCTCCCGGCCAGCTCGGCCACCTTGGCCCGGCCGCGTTCGAGCCAGCGGCGCATGACGTTCTCGCCGTCGAAGCCGCGCCGGTCGGCAAAGTCCAGCGTGCTTTCCTTGGGCCGCTCGCGGCCCAGCACCTGGGCCAGCTTCCTGGCGGCCAGCTCGGCCGCGCCGCGAACGTGCCAGGTGTTGCGCTCGGCCGTGGTGCCGTCCGGCAGGCGCACGGTCTCCGAACCGCCATGCTCCAAGCCGATGCGGTCGCCGCGCTGCGCGCCGCTGGCGGCAATGGCGCGCTCAAGATCGACGCCCCAAATGGTGTGCCGCTCTCCCTTGTCGTTCTCCAAGGTGGCAAAGTAGCTCGGCCGGTTCTCGGGGTTGTTCTCGTAGGGCGCGGCGCCGTGATCGACCAGCCGCCCGACCCGCCGGTCGGTGAAGTCGTCGGCCCCGGCAAACAGGGTCGCGGCCTCGCGGTGCCGGGTCATGCCGACATAGGCCAAGCTCCTATCCATGCCGGGGGTCGCCAGCAGGTAGGCGCGATCAACCGTCACGCCCTGGGCCTTGTGAATCGTGACGGCGTAACCATGATCGACGGCCGCATATTGGGACGCCTGCACCTGGCGCGCTTCGCCGCTGTCCAGCCGCACGGCCAGGCTGCCATCCTCGGCCCGCTCGACGGTGCCAAGGGTGCCGTTCTTCACGCCTAGATCGCGGTCGTTTTTCAGGAACACGATGCGGTCGCCGGCGGCGAACTCGCGCCCGCCGCGCTCCGTCACGAACCGGGCGGAACCGGCCAGCTCGCCGCGCTCCTTCCGGGCATCGCGCACGGCCTGGTTAAGCGCCTGAACGTCCGCATTGGAATGGGCAAGGATGATCTGGCTTCCCTTGCCCTTGTCGTCGACATAGGACGCCGCCAGGGCGTCGCGTGCGGCCTCGCGGCTGCCGTGGATTTGGACGTGGCCGCGCTCGGCGTAGGCCGCCAGGCCATCGGCCACGGAACCGCGCGCCAGCTCTTGCCCGGCCGCCCGCGCCCATGCCTCTTTCTGGCGTCGAACCTCGGTGATTTCCGCCGCGCCGACGTGCTGCACCACGCCCCGGAAAGCGGCGCCCGCCTCGATGGCGGCAAGCTGCTTGTCATCGCCCAGCAGGACGACTTTTGCCCCGGCCTGCTCGGCGGCTTTCAGCACGCGGCCAAGCTGGCGGCTGCCGATCATGCCGGCCTCGTCGATCACGAGAACATCGCGGGAAGTGAGCTTGTCCTTTCCGTTCTTCCATGCAAATTCAAGGCTGGCGAGCGTGCGGCTTTCGATGCCGCTGCCCGCCTGCAATTCGTCGGCCGCCTTGCCCGCCAGGGCAGCGCCGCGCACGTTGAATCCCTGGGCCTGCCACGCCTCGCGGGCGATCTTCATGGAGAAGGATTTGCCCGTGCCGGCATCGCCGATGACAACGGCCAGGCTGCCCGGATTGAGGACGTGCCGGACGGCGTTTTGCTGCTCGGCCGACAGGGTGCCAGCGCCGTCAATCGCGGCGTTCGTGATCGGGCTGGAAACGCCATGCCGCCCGGCGCGGGCCAGGCACTCGGCGCTCTCCACCATGCCGCGCTCGATCTCGATCATTTCGCGGGTGGAGAACTTCGCCGGATCGCGGCCGTTCGCCGGTTCCATCTCCACTAGCAGCGGCGAGTTTTCCAGCTTGGCAAGCAAGCCCTGGAACTGCCCGGCGTCGTCAATGTAGCGGTTCAGCTCGGCGGCAATGTCGCGGCGCGTGAATACGGCCTGCGTCGCCGTGATCTTGTCTAGGATGATCTCCGGCCGCTCGGCGATCTGCCGCGCCTGCTCCTGCCGGTCGGCGTTGTGAATGTCGATGCGGTCGGCGTCCAGCCCGCGCCGCTCCATCGCCACGGCGTCGCTGCCGATGTGCCTGGTTGGCGTCAGCTCCACGCCTTGATCCGCATAGCTACGGTGGTCGATGCGGGCGCTGATTCCGGCCCGCTCCAAAGCCTCGTTTGCCAGCCCTGCCCACTCGCGGCGAATGTCGGCAATGTCGCCCTGGCTGGTGCCGGGAATGCCCGCCTTCTGCCTGTCCTTGTTCGCCAGCTCGATGACGGCCTTAGCGCCTAGCGTTCCATCCGCGCCAATGGTGCGCGTGGTCGCCAGCATGTGAACATGAAAATTCCGGTCGTCGCCTTCCCTGTCCGGGGCGTGGATGCACACATCCACGGCGACGCCGTAGCGGTCGGCGATGGCCTGCCCCATGCGCGTTGCCAACTCGCGCCGGTCGGCTTCGTTCAGCTCGTGCGGCAGGGCCGCCCGCCACTCGCGGGCCACTCTCGCATCCTTGCGCTTCTCGGCGGCTTCGGCGGCATTCCACAGGGCGGTGCGCTCGGGAACCGGCACGCCTGCGGGCGTGACGATCTCAGCCGACAGGACGCCGCCTTTCCTGGTGAAGTCGAACGCTTCCCCGGTGCGCTCATCTACCAGCGACGACGCCGAACGATAGGCGGCGGCGGCCACGGCGCTATGCCCGGCAGCCCGTCCTATCGTGTGCGTGTTCAGGTGGTAGATCGCCATTTCTTCCCTTGGCGTTTTAGCCGCTAAAAAGGGGTGCAGGGGTATCCCCGGCCGCATTAGGGTTGCGCAGCAACCCGTAAGTGCGCATTTCGCTTCGCTGCATGACTGTACCACCGCCGCGCCTTCCCCGCCAGCGGTGCCGGTGGTACCATCGCAGGCGCATAACCCACAATCTCGCAAGGAGCTAAAACGATGGCACGAAAAACCCTATCGGAACGCAAGGCCGACAAGCTGGCCGAGCTGAACCGCATCAAGGCTGAACTGGCCGAACTCGAAAGCAAGGCCGCTGAACGTATCGGCAAGATTGCGATTGCCGCCGGTCTCGGCGATCTGGACATTGACGACGCAGCCATGCGGAAGGAGTTTGAGGCTATCGCCTCGAAATTTCGCAAGGGCGAAGCCAAGCAAGTTGCCCAGGCTGCGGCAACGCCTGGCGCGAACTGAGCGCGACTTAGGACGCCTTCGGATGAACGCCAGGAGGGAAGATGCACGCCGCAAGATTCAGCTTGGCGGCTTGGTCATCAAGTCCGGTATGGCGGACTATCCGGCATCCGTGATTTTGGGCGCTTTGACCCTCGCGGCCGGCGCTCTCAAGGGGCCAAACGCTGACGCCACCAAAGCGCGCTTTGAGGCAGCTGGCGACACAGCTTTTTCCGATGATGGAGAGGACGGCGGCAACCGTTCCTAGCCGTCAATTTCTACCTGACAGAGAGGTGAAAAATGATCGACTTTGAAGGATTCCTAGCGAGATTGTGGGCGGCTATCGTGGCCGTGTTTTTCGGTGCGTTCGTCTTGTCTCTAGCGAACACGGCGCACGCCGGAGTTTTCCCGGAATGCAACATTGCCGCCGAAGCTGGGCGCTTCTATGGGCAAGACTCTGAATCCTGGGCAAAGCGTGTTTGTGATGTGCAGGGATCGACCTTCAAGACCTGGGAAGCGAACCTGCAAAATCTCGACATTGGGCAGCAAGATTTGTCGATGGCGACGAACGCGGGCGACTGGAAAACCTACCGTGCCAAGTGGGCCGAGTTGCTGCCAGTGATGAAGGAAATGGAAGCGGCCGCTCTAGCAAGTCGAAACGCTACCGGCGCGGCAAATATCTTGAGCCTGTACCGCTCCGATTTGGGCCTTTTCTTGCAGAACGCTGGCCTGGGAACAGCGGCGAACCTGGACGATTTCAGTGCCCGGATTTCCGGCGGCCTGGACGGTCAGCGCCCGGCGGCGGCCGCTACCGCCGGCGTCAATGTGGTGCAGCAGTCGGTGACGCGAGGCATTGAGTTCGTGAAGGGCCTGGCGGCTGCGGAAAGCGACAAGGTTCTAGCGGAGCATCGCGGCCAGATTGAGCAGAAGGCCGCGACGCGCCGGGAGGAGCTTTCCGGCAACACGGTAAGCGGCTATTTCGGTGGATTCGCCCGGCGCATCACCGAAGTTTGGGGCATCTTCTTCTTCGTTCTGTTCGTGCTGATGCTCGGCGCGGTCGTGGTGGCCGTGAAGCGCAAGCAAAACCCGATCACGCTGGCGGGCGCGGCTGCCCTCGCCTACCTGCTGCCGGGGTCGGCAATGGTGCTGGCATTCGTGCTGGTTCCGTTCCTGCCGTCCTGGGCCATGATCGCGGCAACCTTGGTCGGCACCTATGCCATGTATGCTCAAGGCGGCCGCATCTCCGGCGCGCTAGCGTCCAAGCTCGGTGAAGGCTCCACCCTGGGCCACCGGCTGCGCGTCCTGGGGGCCTGGCTCGACAATCTGCGGGCCGGTTTGCAGGGCGAACCGGGCGGCGCTGCGAGCATCGGCGCGGCCGCCGTTCAGGCCGCTTCCGCGCCCGGCGCGCAGCCGGTCACGCATGGGTCGGCCAGGTGGGGCACGGTCGCGGAAATCCGCCAGGCCGGGCACCTGGTCGCGCCCGGTAAGCCCGCCGGTTTCGCCCTGGGCCGGGTGGCCGATGCGCCCGCCAGCCTCGATCAACGTTTCCGCTTTACGGGCCACGTCGTGACGGTCGCCCCTACCGGCTCCGGCAAGGGCATTGGTGCGGTGATTCCGAACCTTCTGGACTACCCCGGCTCGGCCCTGGTGCTCGACGTGAAGGGCGAAAACGCGGCCGTGACGGCTCGCGCCCGCCGGGCGCTCGGCCATGCCGTTCATGTGGTCGATCCGTTCGCGGTCAATGGCGACGGCGGCGCGGCCTTCAACGTGCTTGACCGGCTCGACGTGTGGAACCCGGATTGCGTAAGTGAATCGGCCATCCTGGCCGATGCCCTGGTGATCGCCGAAAGCAAGGGCGACGGCGTGCATTTCGACGAGTCCGCCAAGAACTTCTTGCAGGGCCTCATGCTGCACGTCGCCGGACTGGATGACGTGGAGCGCCGGAACCTGGGTGAGCTGCGCCGACTGCTGACGGCCGGGGAAGCGGAGTTTTTCGACCTCCTGGGCATGATGGCCGCCGACGAGACGGCGGCCTTCGGCATCCCGGCCAGGGCGGCAAATACGCTCATGGGCATGGCCGACAAGGAACGCGGCTCGGTGCTCTCGACGGCCCGCCGGAATACGGCATTCCTGGATGACCCGCGCATCGCGGCGGCGCTGTCGCGCTCCGGCTTCGACCTGTCGGAAATCAAGGCCACGGCCATGACGGTTTACCTGGTCATGCCGGCCAACCGCATCGGCCCGAATGCCCGGTTCCTGCGCCTGTTCATCAGCTCGGTGATTGCCGCGATCACGTCCAGCAACGTGCAGCCGGCGCACCGGGTCGCGTTCCTTCTCGATGAGTTCGGCCAGCTCGGCTACATGAAGCAGATCGAGGACGCGGTAAGCCTGCTGCGCGGCTACGGCCTGGCCTTCTGGGTGTTCATTCAAGACCTGTCGCAGCTCAAGGGAACCTATCCGAAGTGGCAAACCTTCCTGGCGAACAGCGCCAAGTCGTTCTATGGAACGGACGACTACGACACGGCCAAATACATCAGCGACAGCCTGGGCAAAGCCACGATTGAGTTTGAGACGGAGAACACCGGCCGCAACAGCGGCAGCGGCGTTTCAGGCGGCGGCGGCTCCCTGAACCGGGGCAAGTCCAGCGGCACAAGCCAGCAGTTCGCCGGCCGCGAGCTGCTGACGCCGGATGAGGTCATGCGCCTGGGGCCGGAAAAGCCCATCGTGCTGGTGAAGGGCGAATATCCCTACCTGCTCGACCGGCTGAACTACCTGGCCGATCCCGAGTATGCAGGGCGGTTCGACGCGAACCCCTACCATAGCTGACGGGCGCGGCCATGTGGGTTTTCGTCGTCATCGGTTATCTGCTGCTGGTCGGCCTGGCCGCCTGGCTCGGCGGCGGCGCGGTGATGACGGTCGCCGCCGGCGGCTTCGTCCTGGCCGTGGCGCTCTGGCTGCTCGATGGCCTGCTGGCCGACCTGCTGCGCGGGCCGCTGCGGTGGCTCGCCAAGCCCTTCCGGGCGCTGGCCTCGGCCCTGGGCGTGCTGATCGTGCTGCCGTTCATTCCCGGCATCTTCCTGGGGTCGTACCTGCTCGAACTGTTCCGCCGGCGGCCGCGCCAGGCGGAACCCGGTCGCCCTGCCCCGGCCACGCCGATGCAGGCCGCCGGCCGGCGCACGGCGGACGTGATCGACCTGGCGACCTTCCGGCAGCGGCGCGGCGGGCAGTAGTTTTTCAGCGGCTAAAGCCGCCCCTCAAGTGTCAATATCAGCCCGATTGATGCACTGTTTTTAACATTAAAAACAGTGCATTTCCTATTTTTTAGCCCGGTATTCCCACGGCGGCACCGGCGCGGCGTCGCTCCATAGGCCACGCCGGGCCGCCCTCGCCTCGTCCTGGATCGCGTACAGCCTGCGGTCGGTCGCGTAGCGGTCGAAAACCCATGCCATGCCGCGCCGCACCTGCTCGGCGCTGGTGTCGATGCCTGCGCAACTCACGCGGCCGATGATGCGGCCGTAGCGGTCGCGCCCGCCGTCCTCGATGACGGCATCCCGGCCGTAGCAAAGATCGGAAAGCGATTGCTTCGACCGCTGGCCGAAGGGCTGCCGCTTTTCGGGCGCGTCGATCTCGGCCAGCCGGATGCGGTGCTGCTGGCGGCCAGCGTCCAGAATGGTGAGCGTGTCGCCATCGGCGACGGCCACCACCCGGCCGCGCAGCTCGCCGGCCTGGGCGGTTGTCGCCGCCAGGATGACCGCGAACGCGGCCAGCCCTGCCCGCATCACTTGCGCCCCTTGGCCGGCTTGTCCTGGTCGGCCGCCGGCTGGATACGGGCCAGCAGCGCGGCGTTCTGTTCCTGGTGCGCCGTGAGCTGCCCGGCCAGGCGGGCGGCTTCCTCGCGGGCGGCGCTGGCATCCTGCCGCGCCTGGTCGCGTTCGCCCTGGGCGGCGGTGAGGCGTTCGGCCATGCGGTGCGCCTCGGCCGCTGCGGCCTTGCGCTGCTCCTGGTGCGCTTCCTGGTCGGCCTCGGCCTTGGCCTGCGCCTTCACCAGCTCGGCGCGCACCTGGTCGAGTTGAGCGGCGGCGGCCTGGCTGGCCTTCTGCTGCTCGGCCAGCGCCCCGCGCGCCTGGTCGGCGTCCTGGTGCGCCCTGTCCAGTTCCGTGCGCAGCTCGCCGGCGCGTCGCTCGATCTCCTGGGCGCGGGCCTCGGCGGTGTGCGCCTGTTCCTGGGCAGCGGTCAGGCTGGCCCGCAGCTCGTCGGCTTCGCCGCGTGCGGCCGCTTCGGCGGCCTCGATGGACGCCAGGCGGGATTGCAGGGCTTCCACGTCGCCCGCCAGCTTGTCGGCCAGCTCGGTTGCCTCGTTGCGGTCGGCTTCCAGCTCGGCGCGGGCCTTTTCCAGCGCCTCGCGCTCCACGGCTAGGCGGGCATTCGCCAGGTCGAGCGCCACGGCCCACACGTCAGCGCCCAGCTCGGCCAGGCGGTCGGCAACGGCCTGGGGCGCAGGCTCGCGCAGCGGCGCGGCGGCTGTGGCCTGCCGGGCCTTCCATTCGTTCAGCGCCGGGGAAATGGTGGTGTAGCTGCCGCCGGTGCGCTGGCGGATGGCCTCAAGGGTGGGCTTCTGGCCGCCGGCGGCCAGCTCGTCAGCGGCGGAAAAAATCTGCTCTTTGGTCACGGCCATGATGCGCTCCTGTAAAAAATGTAGCGTTGTAGTATGTTGTATACTACTACTACATACTACAATATACAAGCCGCTACAGAGAATTTTACAAATCCTACAGAAACGCTACGCGGACGGTCACGCCAGCGCCCCGGCCGGGAGCACGTCGGTGGCGGAAAACGGCACAGGAAGCCCATAGAGGGGGTCTGCTGCCGGACGGTGCTAAATCCTACGCTAAGCTCTTTTCGGCCACCTGTACTCCCCTGTGAGTAAGATGTGCGCCCATCCGAGGGGCGAGATGTGA